>CAIJTL010001523.1 GCA_903823545.1 uncultured Planctomycetaceae bacterium | reverse complement strand
CGGGAGCTTTATCAGTCACTGAGTCGATCACGTGAGCACCGCGTCGAATGCGAACTTCGTCGATCAGGCCCGCGCTGCCGATGCCGCCTTCAACAAGCCGACCGATGGCGAGCGCTCCGCCTTTCGACGCCGCGAATTCGCTCGGCAACGGCTTATCAACGACCTGCTTGCCGTCGACGAACAGCCGAATGCGTTTGGCTTCGAGCGTCATCGCGACGTGATGCCATTGCCCGTCCGCGATGCTGACGTCCGAGCGATACTCGCCGCCACAACCGGGCAAGTAGACGCTGTAGTTTCCGCTACCGGCATACGAATAAAGCTCCCAGTGAGTCGGCGAACTCTTCGGTTCCGACGCCACCAAGATGTTGAAGGCGGCCTTCGATTCGAGCTTCGTCCAACACTCGACAGTGATCGGGACAGAGGCTTGCTCGGGCTTCGCAGTGACAGTCACTCCAGTCGCGCGCGCATCGAGAGCTTGCCCGAATTTGCCCTCTGTGAGCCGCAAGGCGCTAGCCGCGGGTGCTGCTGTATTCGATCCCGGTGCTGTAGTCGTTGTTGCAGCCGCATTCGGGGACCGGCGGCTAGCGCCTTGCCGCTCATAAAACTCTGCAACCGGATCATCTTCCGCTCGCAGCTTCAGCACCCTCCGATTCGCAGCCCATGCGGCCGCTCGACGCAGCATCTCGCGCGGTTCGAAGGCGTCGTAAGTTTTCTCGCTATGCCCGAGCAGCGTTTGAAAGATTTTGCCTTTGCCATACGAGCCAACGAACGCGAGCGGCTCGTCGCGGCCCGTCACTTTCGACTTCGCGGTGATGAGCGGATCGACCGGGCGACCGTCCTGCTTGAAGTACAACTCGTCGAGGACGTCAAACCCTTTGAGGCCGGACGTGATGACATGCTCGATCGGCGTGACGTTGACATGAAACGGCCCGAACGAATCGTGCCCGCTCTTCGCTTCGTCCTTGCCATGATGGTTCCAAACTCGGATCGCGATCTTGCGTAGCTCCGGCCAATCGGACTCAGCGGCCATCGGCAGCGAGAAGTGAAACGCGCTCGAATTGAAATGCACGAAGAGCACACCGCCACCGTTCTGCACGAAGTTCATGAACGCGGTCTTCGACGCATCGCTCAGCGGTTTCGGGTCATGCCAGTTGACGTAGTTCGGAAGGATGAGGTCGTAGTTCTTCGCGATGTCGCGCTTCGCGAGGTCTTCAATATCGAGCGACACATCGACCTTGATGCGCGGGTCCTTCTCCAAAGCCGCCTTCATGGCCGGAGTGGTCCGCTCCCAGTTGTGCCACTTATGAGCGTCATTGCCCGCGATGAGCAGCACGCGAATGGGCTTCTCGTCGATGACCGCTCGCTGAGTCCCCTCGACTCCCGCCAGCGCTTGCGTGATCTCGGCATGAGTGAAGTAGCGAGCTTCAACGCCTTCCTTCGGCACATCGAGCTTCGCGGTCCAGGCGATCGCATTAAGGATGAGCTTGCGAAACTCGTCGCGTTCCCAGTTGGAATAAAAATGACCGCACGTCGTCCCGAACCCGCGTCCGCCATTCGCTCGCTGCTTCGCCCAAGCGACGACATTGCCATCGGGTGCTCGCCCACCAAGAGCGGGTACAACGAAGAGCGGACTGAGTCCCTCGGCCTTCGCTCCGTCATCCGCAAATCGCAGATTGAAATAGAACTCCTCTTTCATCTTGAACGGCTTCACGCCGCGCACGACCGGATGATCGGGAGTGCCAATCTCGACATCAGCCTCTTTATGAGTGATCGCCGAGTACCATTTTCGTTGGCCGTCAGTCTCCCAATCAAAGTACCCGCCCGACCATTCGATGATCTGCTTCGCGTACTGATCCGGGGCGAACGTCGAGAAGTGAAAGGTCAGAAACCCGCAGCCGCGATCAATTTGCTTCTGCACGGCAGCAAGATTTTCAGGCGACCCACAGTGCGGAGCCTCTTGATAGAGATTCCCATCGCGACCATCCGAGATGACCATGATGGAGTCCGCATCATCGAGCGTCTTCAAATCGCTCGGCATGCCATCGAGGTGATACTCGACGCGCACCTGCTCGCGGACATTGGAATGGTCGAGCATGACCTTGAGCAGCTTGACCGACCAAGGATAGTCATGAATCCCATTCCCCGTCGGCCCATGCGACTTCGGACCGGCAATGAGCACGATTTTCTTTGTGGTCGGCTTTGCCGTCTCCTCCGCCGCTGAAGCTGCCATGCAAGATGCCATCGCGCCGATCAACAGAACCAAGACGCTCAACAAACAACTCTTTCGCTGCGACATTCAGGCTCTCCACAATTCGACAAAGGCATCAACGCGAAACGCGCCAACCGGCATTATGCAGGCTAGCGCGTTCCGACTCATTCGTCCAACCAACGAAGAGCCAACAAAGTTACTCTTGGTGAAGCTCTAGAGTTGTTCTTTCACCGCAAAAACGTCTATTACAACACAACTTCTACAACTTTTGCCGCATTCAATTGTCACATGAAGGAACATCCCACTCATCGGGACCAGATAGGAATTGAACAATGTCACGAAACGTCTTGCTCTGGATTGGCTTGTTACTTGTCAGTCCGACCGCTGTTCGCGCCGATGACTGGCCGCAGTGGTTGGGGCCTCAGCGTGATGGCGTGTGGCGTGAGACGGGAATCGTTGATCGGCTGCCCGCGAAAGGATTGACTCGCAAATGGCGCACGCCGATTGGTTCGGGATACGCCGGGCCCGCGGTTGTCGGCGATCACGTTTATGTCACCGATCGCATCATCACGGAAGGAGCCGATTCTGCGAATCCTTTTGAACGTAAGCCGGTACCATCGTCGGAACGAGTTCTCTGCTTGAACCGCGAGACTGGTGAGATCAATTGGAAGCATACTTACCCCTGCGTTTACACGGTCAGCTATCCAGCGGGACCGCGCTGTACTCCGACCGTGAGCGGCGACAAGGTCTACACGCTCGGTGCCGAAGGGAACCTGTTTTGCCTCGGCACGAAGGATGGCAACATCGCGTGGTCGAAAGACCTGAAGAAAGAATACGGTATCCGCATCACTCCGACATGGGGCTTCGCGTCGCATCCACTCATCGATGGCAACAAGCTGATTTGTTTGGTTGGTGGTGAAGGGACCGCCGTAGTTGCGTTCGACAAAGATTCGGGCAAAGAACTCTGGCGAGCACTTTCTGCCACCGGTCCACATGGTGCGGGTTATGGACCGCCGATGATTTACGAAGCGGCGGGAGTCCGGCAGCTCATCGTCTGGTTGCCTGATGCGGTCAATGCGCTCGATCCTGAGACCGGAAAGACGCTGTGGTCGTTTCCGTTCGGTTCACGCGAAGGGCTAACTGCTCCCACGCCGCGCAAGTCCGGCGACATGCTGTTTCTGACTTCATTCTACAACGGCCCGCTCATGATCAAACTTGCTGGCGATAAACCAGGTGCGACAGAACTCTGGCGAGGCAAAGGCCAAGACGAAAAGAAGACTGACGGCCTGCACTCGATTATGCCGACTCCGTTTATTCAAGACGGGCACATCTACGGAGTTTGCAGTTACGGCCAATTGCGTTGCCTGGATGCCAGCACTGGCAAACGAATTT
>CAIJTL010001522.1 GCA_903823545.1 uncultured Planctomycetaceae bacterium | reverse complement strand
CACGCGAGGTTTGCTCTGGTCGGTCGGCAAACTCGATGACCCGCGCTATTCAAAACCGTTGAAGCGAACCGTCCAGAAGGTTTTGGTCCCGGTGAACCTAGCGAAGGGAAAGCCTGCGAAGGCATCGGCTTCACAGGACGGACATCCGCCGGAACATGCGGTAGATGGCAAGAGTGATTCGCGCTGGTGCTCGCCCAACGGTGAGCCGGGGCAGTGGTGGCAGGTCGATCTCGAACAGCCGCAAGACCTGACCGGCTGCGAGATCACTTGGGAAATGGACAACACGCATTACCGCTACAAAGTCGAAGGCTCCAACGATGCGAAATCTTGGAAGATGTTGTCCGATCAATCAAAGGGAGAACTCGCCGAACAAACGCAGACGCTGAAGTTCGACGCGCCGGGAATTCGCTTCGTGCGCGTCAGCATCACCGGGCTCGAAGCGGGCAAGTGGGGAAGCTTTTTCGAGTTTGAAGCGCACGGCAAACAGATGTTCGAGAAGACGATCTCACCGGCGACCGGATTGTTGAAAGCGTCGAAGGATGCTGCGCTGAATGGAGTGAAAGTTCCCGCCGGGTGGAAGGCGACGCTGTTTGCCGCACCGCCGAACGTGACTTATCCAACGTGCCTCGCCGCCGCTCCGACAGGCGAGATCTTTGTCGGTGTGGATGAGAACGGCTCGATCGACTCGAAGCCGGAACGAGGTCGCATCGTTCGCTGCATCGACACCGATAACGACGGCAAAGCGGATCAATTCACGACATTTGCGAAGGTCGATAGCCCTCGCGGTTTGTTTGTTGAAAATGTCGGCGGATCGAGTTCAGCGCGGCACACGCGAGTTTTTTGCCTCGCCCCGCCGAACCTGTCGGTGTTTCATGACGACAACGGCGACGGTGTTTCTGATCGGAGCGAAACGCTCGTTGAAGGGATCGGCTTCGATCTCAAGTTTCGTGGAGCGGATCACACCACGAATGGCATTCAGATGGGAATCGACGGCTGGATTTACATCGCGGTCGGCGATTACGGATTCATCAAAGCGGTCGGCTCTGACAAGAAAGAAGTGCAACTGCGCGGCGGCGGGATCGCTCGAGTGCGGCCCGACGGGACTGAGCTAGAAATCGTGTCGCGCGGACAACGCAACATCTACGACGTGGCGGTCAGCCCGTATCTCGATCTCTTCACGCGCGACAACACGAATGATGGCGGCGGCTGGAACGTGCGGCTTAGTCACGTCATCCCCGGAGCCCAGATGGGTTATCCGTCGCTGTTCGTGAACTTCCCCGATGAGATTGTGCAACCTTTGGCCGATTACGGCGGGGGCTCGCCGTGCGGTTCTTTGTTTGTGGACGAAGGGCTGCATAACGAGCCGTTCGGCCATTCGCTTTACACGTGCGACTGGGGACGCAGCGTCGTCTATCGACACCCGCTGACTCAAAAGGGAGCGGGATTCGAGGCGGATCAGCAACCGTTCGTCGAAATCCCGCGACCGACCGACATGGACATCGACGGCAGCGGTCGCTTCTACATTTCGACGTGGAAAGACGGCGGATTCACTTTCTCACGTCCTGACGTCGGCTACGTCGTGCAAGTGACTGATCCCTCGGTCGAAGCCGCGCCGTTCCCCGATCTCAACGCCGCGAACGATGAGCAACTCGTCGAACACATTGCATCCCGCGGTCACGTGCTGCGTCTGCACGCACAACGCGAATTGCTTCGGCGCTACCCCGTGGGGCACGTTTCCAACGTGCCGGAAAAACAGAAGCACGTTGGAAACGTGCTCCACAAACTTGAGCAACTCGCCGCCTCAGACAAGCCACAAACCGCGCGAGTCGCCGCAATCTTCACGCTCAAACAATTGCTCGGCGACAAAGCGGTCGAGCCACTGGTGCTATTGAGCAAACTTCCAGAACTACGCGAGTCCGCGCTCAAATCGCTCGCCGACCGAGTCCCTCAAAACAACAACGTGCCGACCGAACAGTTTGTCGTGGCGCTCGACGATTCAATGACCCGAGTCCGCCTGCAAGCGGTCATCGGCTTGGGACGAATCGGCAAGTCAGGCATTGCCGACAAACTGGCCGCGCGATTGCTCGACACCGATCCGCTCGTCGTTCACGCGACGGTGAAATCGCTCGTTGATCTGCGAGCGTCCGTTGCCGTCCTTGCCGCAATTGATCCCACGAAACCCGAGCTGTCCGCACGCGGCGGGTTGGTGTTGCAGGCGATTCATGAGAAAGCGGTTGTCGATGGCGTGCTTGCGAAATTGGAATCGGTGAAGGACTCAGGCGAGACGCCTGAGCTACGAGTGAAGACCGACGCGCAACGCCGACCGTTCCTCACGACGCTCGCACGATTGCATTCGCGCGAAGCGGACTGGGACGGTAAGTGGTGGACGACTCGGCCCGACACCAGCGGCCCGTACTACAAACCGGAAACTTGGTCCGAAAGCGATCGCATCGCAGCCGTGTTGCGAGCGGAGTTGCTCAAGGCCAACAAGACCGAACAACGTTGGTTGTTGACCGAACTACGGCGTCACAAGGTCACTCTGCCGGAAGCGGCAGAGTTAATCCTACATCTCGCGGCGGATGATGCCGTACTTCGCCCTGCGGCGCTCGATGTGATCGCCTCACGTCCGGCTGATGCGGCGACGTTGCCGCTGCTCAGATCGGTTGCCGAAGCATCCAAAGAACCGTTGCCGCTGCGAGCGAAAGCGGTTCGTTTGCTGCAACGAGTTGGTAGTCCTGAAGCAATCGACATCGCGTTCCGAGTTCACGCCGATTGGGCCGACGAGAATTCATCGAACGATGTCATCGCGGTCCGCGACGAATTCCTGAAAGACAACCGCCAAGCCGAGCGTGTGGCCGCGCTGATCAAGCTGGCTGTCGATCCGGCGCTTGTCGCGGGCGGAAAAGCGACGACCTCGCAAGGGGGGACTCGACGTAACGCGGGCGAGGTCGTTTCGGAACTCGCCTTCGCGACGTTGTTGCATCTGAGCCAGAACAACGGCGTTGCCAAAGAGGTCCGAGAACTCGCCGCGAAGACGGTCGAATCCGCGTGGCAGAACGAAGCGGCCACAATTCGTATATTGCGAGCGGTCGGACTCGCGCGTTTCGACACTTATGAGTTGCAAGTCCGTGCGCATCTGACCGACAAACGCGAGTCTGTCAAACAGGCAGCAACGTTTGCTGCCGATCAACTCGGTCTCGATAAGAACCCGGACCCGAATCGCGTCGTCATCGGCAAGCTGCCGTTCGAGCAAGTCGTTGCCGACGCTGTGAAGACGAAGGGTGATGCGAATCTCGGTCGCAAGTTGTTCCTCAAACAAGGCTGCGTCGCGTGCCACACCGTCAGCAAAGACGAGCCACTCAAAGGCCCGCTGCTCCAGGACATCACCAAGCGTTACAAGCGAGAGGAGCTGGTTGAGTCGATCCTCAAGCCAAGTGCGAAAATCGCTCAGGGTTTCGAGTCACAATACTTTGTGCTCGACAGCGGCAAGATTCTAGAAGGCTTCGTCGTCCGCGAATCGGGCGATGAAGTCGAACTGCGTAACGCGGCGGGGATCGTCAGCGTGATCAAGACCAAAGAGATCGATGAACGAGGCAAGCGAACCATTTCGATCATGCCGGTCGAATTGGTCAGCAAATTGACGCCAGCGGAACTCGCAGCCCTGCTGGCGTATTTGGAATCGCTGGCGAAGTAGACCAGTCGGGTGATCGTGCTTGACCGAATTATTGGTAAACCGGGCTGTGTCCGAGCGGAGTTGGAATCCTGTTGGGAAAAGTGCTTTTGAAACGCAGAGAAAACAGAGGTCAACGCAGAGGACGCTGAGATATCTCCGCGTCCTCTGCGTGCGATTACTCAGCGGACTCTGCGTTTCAAAAACGAATTTCCGAGAGCCTCTCGCCTGACCAACCTCAGCAGTGCTGCCCCAAAAATAAATGTTGTCACACCCACGCGGCCCGGCTCACCTGATGTCATGAGATTGCTGGATGTCACTTTCAACAAACAATTCTCCGACAACTCACTCACCAACCGTCTCAGTTTGGACGCCATCGGGACGTGGTGCCGTGGCGACGGTTCGAGTTGTTGGGCGATTCGGCGAACGCTGCAACGAACTCTTTCGAGCGGCTAATCGCCGTGAGTTGAGCGACCTGCCGCTAGATCGGCTGTGCTTCGGACAATGGGGCAACGATCCCGTTGAAGATGTCGTGATCTGTCGAGACAGCCACGAATCGTTTGAGGTTCATTGTCACGGCGGGCACGCAGCGGTGCAGCGAATCGTCGGTGATCTCACACAAGTTGGCTGCGAACGAGTCGATTGGCCGACACAGTGGTCATCGGCGAACGGGACGGAGCGAGAGTTCGCCGATGCACTGTCGCAGGCCACGACCATGCGCACGGCGGCATGGATCGTCGAACAAACGGGGTGTCTGTCAGCAGCGATCAGTCAGTTGCAACGTTTCGCTGCGGCGGGTCAGCGAGACGAAATCGTGGCAATGTTGGACGGCATCTTGCGTTGGTCGCAATTCGGGCGGCACCTCACACAACCTTGGTCCGTCGTCCTGGCCGGAAGACCGAACGTCGGAAAGTCGAGCTTGATCAATGCGCTGGTTGGCTACGAACGCTCGATCGTCTTCGATCAGCCGGGGACAACTCGCGATGTAGTGACAGCGGAAACCGTCTTCGATGGTTGGCCGATTTGCTTGAGCGACACAGCGGGGCAACGTGGCTCGGCGGATGAGTTGGAGTCATCGGGAATCGCACGAGCGCGCGAAGCGTTGTCGGTTGCGGACTGTCCGGTGTTGGTGATTGATGTCAGTCAGCCGCCGCAGGCGGACGATTTTCAATTGTTGCAGGAATGGCCGCAGGCGCTGATCGTCGCTCACAAAATCGATTTACCAAATCGCTGGTTGGAACAACTGCCGTCACAGGCGATTTCCGTCTCGTCATTACAGCGAACTGGGCTGTCGGAGCTGTCGAACGAAATTGTGCGGCGACTGATTCCCGAACTTCCGCCGAGCAATGCGGTTATCCCGTTAACCAGCCGGCAACATCAGACATTTTGGGCGTTACGCGAATCGGTCCTCGCTGCATCGAACCGCGACAACCTCGCCGCTACACTGGCCCCGTTTGTCCAAAGTCATTTTTGATTCGATCGCATTGAGGAACAGCACCGTGTCGGCAACAGCAGTCGTTGGTTTGCAGTGGGGAGATGAAGCGAAAGGGAAGATCGTTGACCTGCTCACGTCGGAGCATGACATCGTCGTTCGCTACCAAGGAGGCAACAACGCCGGTCATACCGTCAAGTTTGACGGCGAAACTTACAAACTTTCCTTGATGCCTGCTGGCATTTTGCGAGATCACATCGTTTCCGTTGTGGCAACGGGTGTGGTCATCAACCCGAAGGCGTTCCTCACGGAACTGGACGGCATTGTCACTCGCCGAGGTCCCGTGTCGCCGGAGCGATTACGGATCAGCGATCGTGCTCACGTCATTTTCCCGTATCACTTGGCCGAAGAAGCGGTGCTCGAAAACAGCCGCAAGACCGAGGCGATCGGCACCACGATGCGCGGCATCGGAACGTGCTATCGCGAAAAGGCGGGACGTGCTCACGCGATTCGAGTCGGCGATCTGCTGTATCCGGATCTATTGAAGCGACGTCTGGATGAAATCGTCGCTTACAAAAATCAAATGCTCGCCGCGCTCGATCCGAACTTTCAACCGTTCAATGCCGATGCAATCTTCGCGGAATACTCGGCCTACACCGAGCGATTGAAGCCTTATATCTGCGACACGACCGCGCTTCTCCATCATGCAATCGCAGCCAAGAAGCGGTTGTTGTTTGAAGGCGCTCAAGGAAGCTTGCTCGACCTGGACCACGGGACGTTCCCGTATGTGACTTCATCAAGCAGTTCGGGCTGCGGCATTCACAGCGGCAGCGGTGTTCCGGAACGAACGATCTCACGCATGATCGGCATCGTCAAAGCCTACACGACTCGCGTCGGAGGCGGCCCGTTCCCAACGGAGCTGACTTGCGAGATCGGACAACACATTCGCGACGTCGGCCACGAATACGGCACCGTGACCGGACGCCCGCGACGCTGCGGTTGGTTTGACGCGGTTGTCGCTGGTTATGGTGCTCGCATCAGCGGAGTCGATTGCCTGTCGGTGATGTTGCTCGACGTTCTCAGTGGGCTCGACGAGTTGAAGATTTGCGAGGCGTATGAACTCGACGGCGAACGGACGACCGACTTCCCCAGTCACGTCGAAAAACTCGCGCAAGTCAAACCGATCTTCCGCACGCTTCCCGGCTGGAAGACTGACATTACGAAGGTCCGCAAACTTGCCGACTTGCCGCCAAACGCTCGACGTTATGTCGATACGATCGCCGAGTTGTTGCAGACCCGCGTCGAAATCGTCTCCGTCGGCCCCGATCGCGAGCAGACAATCCTGTCGTAACTCTCGCTTGATCCAAACAACCCCCACCGAGCTTGGCTCGGTGGGGCTGTTTGCAGCGCTTTGTCAAAGACTATCCCGGCCATGAGATTGGTCGGATGACTCCACTCGCCAGCAACGAGCCAAAAGCGATGCCGCAAAGACACACGAACGCAACGACGGCACGCGCTTTCGATTCGCCGAAGTAGCCAATCAGTCTCTGCCCTTTACTGGTGTGAGCCAAGAGCCATTGATGTCGAGTCAGACAAGCAAGGCTGAAACCAGCGACACCGAGTCCCATGACAACATGATCGTGCGGAAATTGCATCGTTGGATCAGTTCTTCTTGTCTTCCGTCAAAGAAACTGTGCTCAATCAAGATATTGGCCTCAATTACAGACCGAGCACATCGACCATTGAGTACAAGCCTGGCGGTTGCTTTGCGACGAACTTGGCAGCGGCAAGTGCTCCATAGGCGTAACAGTCACGAGTGTGGCTGCGAACGGTGAGGTCAATGGTTTCACCCATCAAGCCAAAGACGATCGTGTGTTCGCCAACGTTGTCGCCGGTTCGTAGTGCGTGATAACCAATCTCGTTCTGAGGTCGCAGGCCAGGACGACCACTTCGTCCGTGAACGTGATTTGTTTGCCCCATTTCTTCGGCAACGATCTTGCCGAAGTGCAACGCGGTGCCGCTGGGGGCGTCTTCTTTGAAGCGATGATGCCGCTCAATCACTTCGACATCGACGCCATCCGGGTTCGCGCTCAGAACGCGAGCCGCTTCACGTACGAGTTTCATCATCAGGTTCACAGCGACGCTCATGCTGGGTGACCAGACAATCGGAATATGAGCCGACGCAGCGGTGACGGCGGCTCGTTGAGCCTCACTCAATCCGGTCGTGGCGACGACTAGCGGAATTTTGGCGGCGACACATTTGGGAAGCAGCAACTCCGTAGCATCGGGAACCGAGAAGTCGATGATCACGTCGACGGCTGATTCGAGTTCGGAAGTGATTTTGACTCCAGATTTGCCGCAGCCTGCGACTTCACCGGCATCTTCTCCCAAACGAGGGCACTTCGGGGAATCGAGCGCCCCGGCCAATTGCAATTCGGAATCGTTGTGCGTGCAGAACACCAATCGCTGTCCCATGCGACCGGCAGCGCCGTGGATGGCGACTTGAATGGGTTGACTCATTGATGACGTCTTTCAAATTGAAGGAAAAGATGGCGTCGGGTTAGTTTGAAACAGCGTAGCCGTGTGCCGGAAGGCGCGAAAGGGTCGCCGCACGGCGATGTCGCGTGCAACGGTCGTGACGTCTTTATCGATTGCGTGACGACTTCGTTGGTCGTGATTGCAGGGAAAGCCTCGTTGTGCGGTCATGCGGGTCATTCCAGTAGTAGGGAGTATTTTAGAGACGCATGGATTTCGCCCGCAGAGCGGCCCTCCAACTCGCGCGGATCATCGTGTCGACCGCCGTTGCATGACGATCCTTGGCAAGCGGTCTCGTAATTGGAGGGCCGGTGCGCCTCGGCAGAATTCGCCGTTGCGTCCGACTTTGATCATCGAGCAGCATTCGCAAGTCGCGCCCAGGGAGTTCGGTTCATGAAGTTCTCGATGAAGAAATTTCGCCGACGTTTTGCCAGTCGTCCTCGGCAAATGGTCTTGGAGCTTCTGGAAGATCGCACGTTGATGACGGCTCCTGCCGTGGTCCCGATTGCGGATCAGTATGTTCCTGTCACGATGGGATTCGTGTTGGGCGTGAATTCGTTTGATCTGGATGAATTCACAACACCGGGATCTGATCCTGTCACGCTTTCTGCTCGCTTGGCTGATGGGGGACTGTTGCCTGGATGGTTATCGTTCTCGGCAGGGCTGGGAACGGGAACCGGAACGTTTACGAGTTCCGGGACGGTCGGCTCCATCGACGTCATCGTGACTGCGACTGACTCAACAGGTGCGACTGGAACTGACACCTTCACGATCGTGGCGACCGAAGGAACGTTGACTGTCGCGAATCCGATCTCGAATCAAACTGCCGGGGTCCACACGCCCTTTACTTTGTCGGCAGCAGGGGTCTTCGTAGACACCGATGGCAACACTCCTGTTCTCACGGCGACGTTGGCCAATGGAAAGCCGCTCCCCGCTTGGCTCACCTTCACGCCGAGTGCTGGGTCGGGAACCTTTACGGGCACACCGCTTGATAGCGACATCGGTGCGGTTGATGTGAAGCTGACGGCGACTGATCCCGTCACGCAGGCCGCCATCGTTGATCTGTTCTCGATCATTGTGCCTCTGAATCACACGCCACAATTTACCAAGGGAGCCGACCAAGTTCTGAGCTTTTCGGGGAACCCTCAGAGCGTCACGACAGCGTGGGGCACCGACATTTACGAAGGACCGCCTGAGGAATACGAGCAGACTTTGTCGTTCGTCATCACAACCGATAACGACGCCATGTTCGATGTGCTGCCGAAAGTGGTGATCGATGAAACTCAGCCACACCCACTTTCTGGCACGTTAACCTACACACTCAAAGCGGGAGCGACCGGGACAGCCAATGTCACCGTTCGCCTGAAAGACAACGGTGGCTCCGCAAGCGGAGGGGTTGATACCAGCGACGCTCAGTTGTTTGTCATTGCCGTGACCGATTCGACCGATCCGAACCTGACGCTGGTGAACCCGATTCCGAATCAAACGATCGGCGTTCACGCACCACTGACGCTGTCCGCGTCTGGTGTCTTCCTCGTCAACGATGCCGATCTCGTGACCCTTTCGGCCACTCGAGCAGACGGCAGCGCGTTGCCTGCGTGGCTGACGTTTACTCCCGGCGCGCCGTCGACGACACCAACCGGAACATTCAGTGGAACGCCGCTCGATGCCGACATCGGCTCGATCAACGTCACGCTGAAAGCCACTGATCCGAGCGGCAACGTCGCCACGAACACGTTCACGATCAGCGTCCCGCTGAATCGCACTCCGCAATTCACCAAAGGTGCCGACCAAACGGCCCTCGAAGATTCCGGAACGCAGTCGGCCGCTTGGGCCACAAACATTTTGACGGGGCCACCGGTTGAAGCTGGGCAGGTCGTTGATTTCATCGTCACCACGAACAACGACGCGCTCTTCAGCGTGCTTCCCGCGATCGCTCCCAATGGAACGTTGACCTACACGCCAGCCTTGAACGCAAACGGGGTCGCGACGGTCACGGTGCGAGTGCATGACAACGGTGGCAACGCCAGTGGCGGGGTTGATACCAGCGATCCGCAGACCTTCACGATCACGATCGGCGCGGTGAATGACGCACCGAGCTTTACCAAAGGGGCGGACGTCACGGTGCTGGAAGATGCCGGTGGACAATCCGTGCCGACTTGGGCATCGAACATCAATCCCGGCGCGAACGAGGCGACTCAGATCGTCAGCTTCACCGTCACGAATGACAACAACGGGCTGTTTAGCGTGCAGCCAACGATCGCCTCAGACGGTACGTTAACTTTCCAACCGGCTCCCAATGCCAACGGCTCGGCGACGATCACCGTTACAGCGGTCGATGACGGCGGCACCTTATTCGGCGGCGTCAACACGAGCGTCTCGCAAACGTTTCTGATTAGCGTCACTCCGGTCAACGACGCGCCGAGTCTGACGATCATCGGAAATCCTACCACGATCAACGAAGAAGACGGGTTGCAGACGATCGCCGGCTTCGTGTCGTCGGTCAGCAAGGGACCGGCAAATGAACTGAGCCAAGTCATCACGAACTACACCATCTCTCAAACGGCATCCACGAGCGGTCTCACGTTCTCAACGGCACCGAGCATTGATCCGGTCACTGGCACGTTGACTTATCAAGCCACCGCGAACTCCAGCGGCACTGCGACATTCACTGTCTCGGCCACTGACGACGGCGGCACGACGAACGGCGGTGTCGATACCAGCGCGACGCAGACCTTTATCATCTCGGTCACCGGCGTGAACGATACTCCCACTTTCACACTCACCGGCAACCCACCTGCGGTTCTGGAAGATGCGGGCTTACAAATCGTCGCCGGGTTTGCCTCGAACGTCAGTGCCGGTGCGCCGAACGAATCCGGGCAAACGTTGACTTTCACAGTCACGCCGGTATCGACTGATGGATTGCTCTTTGATCTTGATCCAACCGTGGATCCGGTCACCGGAAACCTGACATATACCGCTTCCGCTAATTCAAACGGAACGGCCACATTCAGCTTGATCTTGTCCGACAATGGTGGCGGAGCTGATACGTCGATCGAGCAGTTCTTCACAATCACTGTCACGGCAGTGAATGACGCTCCGACATTCACGATCGCCGGAAATCCCGCAACGATCCTCGAAGATGCGGGTCTTCAGACCATTGCGAACTTCGTCACGTCGGTGAGTGTTGGCCCGACCAACGAATCGACTCAGGCAATCACAAACTACACGGTCACTCAACTCGCGACGACCGGCGGCCTGACGTTCCTGACGGCACCGTTCATCAACCCGAACACGGGAACGCTCACGTACCAAGCGGCAGCGAACGCGAACGGAACCGCAACCTTCAGTGTGTCAGTAACCGACAATGGTGGAACAACGAATGGCGGCGCTGATACCAGCACGACGTTGACGTTCATCATCACAGTGACTGCCGTCAATGACGTTCCTAGTTTCTTGATTGCCGCCAATCCCGCCCCATCGCTGGAAGATGCCGGGCTGCAGATCGTTCCGACCTTCGCCACAAACATCAGTGCCGGTGCGCCGAACGAATCGGGACAGATCCTGACTTTCAATTTGACACAGACATCTACAACCGGCGGCCTGACGTTCTTCACGGCACCCAGCATCGATCCGGTCACAGGAAATCTGGTCTATCAGGCAGATCTCAACGCCAATGGAACGGCCACTTATCGCGTGACACTGTCTGACAACGGCGGTGGCACGGACACCTCAGCAGCTCAGTTTTTCACGATCTTCGTCACCGCTGTGAATGACGCTCCGACCTTCATTCTTTCTGGCAACCCGGCCACTGTTAATGAAGACTCTGGCCCACAATCGGTCGCCGCCTTTGTGACAGGTGTCAGTCCTGGGGCTGCGAACGAATCAAGCCAATCGTTGACGCTCAATCTGCTGCAAATATCGAGTACCGGCAGTCTGACTTTCCTCATGTCACCGACAATCGATCCCGTCACCGGCGTGCTGACGTATCAAACGGATCCTGACGCCAACGGCTCGGCAACCTTCAGCGTGACGTTAATGGACAACGGCGGTACCGCGAACGGGGGAAGCGATACCAGCTTCGCTCAAGTCTTCACGATTACGATCACCCCAGTGAACGACGAGCCGAGCTTTACGATCTCGGGCAATCCTCCAACGGTTGTTGAGGATGCTGGGACGCAGTCAGTGCTCAACTTTGCCACGAACATCAACCACGGTGCGGCGAATGAGTCCAATCAAATCTTGACCTTCATCGTCACACAAACTGGCGCTACTGGGGGCCTGACGTTTGAAACGGCTCCGACCATTAACACGGTGACGGGCACGCTGACTTATCGAACGACCGCCGATCTGAGTGGCACTGCGACGTTCAATGTCACTCTGATGGATAACGGCGGAACAGCCAACGGCGGCGATGACACCAGCTCCACGCAGACCTTCACGATCACAGTGCTCAGCATCAATGACGCCCCGACATTCTCGCAAGATCTGAACTGGTCGGACCTCGAAGTGGCCGTCAACGATGGTCCCTACACGATTACTGATTGGGTCAAAGACATGAGTCCTGGCCCGCTGAATGAGTCGAGCCAACTCCTCGATTTCATCGTCACCACGAACAACCCCGGATTGTTCAGCGTCCTGCCACAGATCAACGTCACGACTGGCACACTGACCTTCACGCCGCTCGATGGATTCGGCGGGACCGCCACAGTCACCGTCAAGCTGCATGACAACGGTGGCACAGCCAACGGCGGTGTTGATACCAGTCTGGCTCAAACCTTTGTGATCACGTCAGTCGTCAGAGACTTGGTCTACACCTCGGCGAAGTCCGCGCAAATGAAAGCGAGCGTCGTCAACGGCCAACTCAAAGTCTCGATCGGTGGCGTGCCGTATTCGAGTTACCAGACAGCTCATGTCGAAACACTGACGCTCAATGGCGGCTCGAGCAACGACGTCATCAACCTCACCGGGTTGTCACCGGATGTGTATCCCAAGTTGAAAACCATCATCATCAACGGGAATGCTGGCAAAGACGCAATCACGATGAATGCCTCCAGCACCAATGCGTTCTCAACGATGCTCACCGTGTCGATCAACGGCGGAACTGGTAACGACGTCATCAACCTCGCCGCACTTCCAGGGGGGCTCTTCCCGAACATCACCAGCTTTGAGATCAACGGCGATGCTGGGAACGACGCGATCTACGGTTCGGAATCCGCTGAAACCATCAACGGTGGTGATGGCAACGACACAATCCGTGGCGGTGCGGGCAACGATAGCCTCCTCGGCGGAGCCGGCAACGACATCATTCAAGGTGGTGTCGGCAACGATTCGGTCGATGGCGGCGCCGGGAACGATTCGATCGCGGGCCAGTCTGGCGACGACAGCCTCCTCGGCGGCGATGGAAACGACACGATTCTCGGTGGACTTGGTAACGACACCCTCAAAGGTGGACTCGGCAACGATCTGCTGATCGGCGGAGCTGGAATCGACAACATCGACGGCGAAGGTGGCAAAGACACCGCTCTCGGCGGCAAAGGATCAGCGGCTCGTGGAGGCACAAGTCACAGCGATCTTGGCGACATCATCTCCGCAGAGATTATCAACGAGGCATTCTCAAAGCTGTTCTCGTTTGAGTAACGGCGACACGAGATCTGACAGTGAGTAGTTGCTCTCGGCATGAGCAACTTGAGCCACGAGCGGATGTTGAACTTCTCGACGAGCTGGGAGCGGACACACTGTCATTGTCTGTCGGAAAGCGCAGACTCAACTCAGGCCTCCATACGGGTGATTCCTCGGCCCATTTTGCCAGAGAGGACTTCCGAGTCGTTTCAGGCTGGACTCAAAAAGTCCACAAGCTCGGTGTAGCAGGGCTACATTACGGCAGAGTTGCGATATCATTCGGCGCGCCGTCCATTCGTTCCAACGACGGTGGTGCGATTTGAATTCGCCGAAAGCGAGAGACATCCATGCGTTGTTGGCATCACACGCTCGTTCAAATTGTCGTCTTGCTTTGTATTGCGATAGAGCGAGCGTCGGCGGTTGATCCAGCGAACCAAAGTGTTTCGTTTGAGAATGATGTTCGGCCGTTGCTCAAAGAGAAATGCGATCGGTGTCATGGAGCCGAAACGCAAAAAGGCGAACTGGCTTTGCACACGGCGGTGGGAATTCGGAAAGGGGGCGAAGCTGGCGCAGTCGTTGTACCGGGAAACGCAGCCAAGAGTTTGCTCTTTGAAATGGTTCACAAACGCGAGATGCCGCCGGACAAGAAAAATCCTTTGAGCGACAAAGAAGTGGAACTCATTCGTCGTTGGATCGACGGCGGTGCGGAGATGGGGAAAGAGGTTGTCCCTCACAAACAAGAGATGACTCAGCATGACGTCATCCCGATCTTGTTGCTGCGATGCACGGCGTGTCACGGGCGGCAGAAGCAGGAAGCGGGGCTTGATCTGCGAACTCGCGCAGCGATGTTGAAGGGTGGCAAGTCGGGACCAGCGTTTGTGCCCGGAAAGCCTGACGAGAGTTTGATCCTGAAGCGAATTCGAGCTGAAGAGATGCCGCCGCGATCGCGATTGACCGAGGTTTCTGTGAAGCCGATGGAAGCAGAAGAACTCAACAAGCTCACGCGGTGGATTGAACTCGGTGCTCCTGAAGCAATCGAAGAACCGGACGTCGCGGGGACGGCGAACGATCCCATGGTGCGCGCGGAGGACCGTGAGTTCTGGTCGTTTCAACCGCCTCGCAACGT
>CAIJTL010001521.1 GCA_903823545.1 uncultured Planctomycetaceae bacterium | reverse complement strand
CGTGATGAGCCGAGTGCGCCACAAAGCTTTGATCAACTTTCGGCTCGTCACGCAGAGCGTGACGGCTACGTACCCGATCGCATTATGCCGCTGCTCGCGGTTGTTCGGTATGGTTGAACTCGAACCGCTCAACTCGCCCTGCAATCCAGTCATCGAGCCGCTGTTGGAGTTGATCCATCGCCAGCTGCACGCGAGCGGTGTATTCCGCCATTTGCTGTCGCGACAAATCGGGCGGCACAAGAATCGGCTGGTCGAGCACTCCGTAAACCGTCGTAAAGGGGAAAGGAATGAGCATGTCAGTCCAGCTCCCTTTGATGCGGAAACCGCGTCGGCAGCCACAGGCCATTGGCACAATGGGGAGTCCAGTTCGCGAGGCCAAAAAGACGATCCCCTCTTTCAGCACATGACGTGGACCGCGCGGACCATCGGGAGTGATCGTAATATGATTTCGTTCGGCAACATCCAATAATTGCCGCACCGCTTGAGCACCACCACGATTTGTCGAACCCCGATATGGTTCGACGTTGAGCAAGTGCATGGATTCTGACAAGTACGATCCGTCTTGATGCTTGCTGACCAACGCCGACATGTGATGAGGTTTGTCTACAAACAGCGGGAAGAGGAGAAGATCGTGCCAGACCGAGTACAAGAACCGACCGGGGATCGTCGCGTCATAAGCATCTGTGCCGGGAAATGGTGCGTACTTCCGGCGGCAAGTGGCAAAGAGCAAACGTAACACCCCGACAACCAATCTTGCCGCCAACTTCGTCAGCATCACGCTCCGAATTCTCACGCCCAAATCCCTTCGGCAAAGATCATCTTTTCTATATTCCGTACGCAGGGTTTATAGCCCGACCAGATTCCAAGACAAAGACCGCTTTGCGAACCTTCGCCCTCGTTGGTGCTTCGGATTACATTCTCGCGTCAATCCGCCGTTTACATTTCGGAGTCTCCGTCACGATGTCTGTTGTTGCTCATAAATCGCCGTTATTGGAGTGCCGCGAGATCGGCAAGCAATTCGGCGGAGTCATGGCGCTGCTGGGAGTCAACTTTAATCTTCAGCCTGGCGAGGTACACGGCCTTGTCGGCTGTAACGGAGCGGGCAAAAGCACGTTGATGAAAATCCTGGCGGGAGCTCACCCTGACCACGATGGTCAAATTCTGATCGATGGCCAAGAAGTTCATTTGTCGTCGCCGCTCGAAGCGAGGCACCGCGGCATCGCAATGGTCTATCAAGAGCTTTCTGGAATCGGAGCGTTATCGGTCGCGGAGAATCTGTTTCTAGGACGACAACCCACGACAGCGCCTGGAAGAATTGATTGGTCGATGATGCGGCAGCAGGCCCGCGATTACTTGCGTGAAATGGACATCGACATCGACGTGCGCCGCCGACTCGATCGCTTTCCACTAGTGATTCGGCAAATGGTTGAGATCGCTCGCGGGTTACATAGCGGCGCCAGAATTCTGATTCTGGACGAACCGACGAGCGCGCTGAGTCCGCCGGAAACTCGACGACTTTTTGATCTGATTCGGCAGATGAAGCGGTCGGGAGTCGCCGTCATCTTCATCAGCCATTTCTTAGAAGACGTGCTCGAAATCTGCGATCGCGTGACGATTCTCAAAGATGGACGATTGGTCGAGACATCGCCCTCGTCTGAACTCACGAAGGGGGACGTCATCAGCAAGATGCTTGGTCGAGCGGCCGGAACAGAGCTCGACCCTGATTTCGACGCCGTCGTCTCGCTGCCACCACGAACGAATTCTGCTCCGGCGTTTCGAGTGAACTCGCTCAGTCGACAGGGGCTTTTTCGCGAGATCAACCTCGAAGTTTCTCCCGGCGAGTGTGTCGGCCTGTATGGTTTCGTTGGTGCAGGACATCAAGAATTCGCACACGCGGTTGCTGGTGCGATTCCAACAGACGACGGGTCGGTGGAACTCGATGATCGACGACTTCCCGCCGACGATGTGGCGGTTGCGGTTCAATGGGGGGTTGTGCTGGTCGCCGCTGATCGTGCGAAGACGTTGGTTCGACGAAGTTCGATCGCACGAAATACGACGCTGGCTCATCTGCGACGAACGCTCGGCGAATGGTTAAGTCGCAGACGAGAACAAGCGGTCGTGCAACCGCTGCTGGAACAAGTCGGTTGCCGCCCACCGCGCCCTGATTTGCTGGCCGGAAATCTGTCGGGGGGAAATCAGCAGAAGGTCGTCTTGGCCAAATGGCTCCTCGGCCCCATTCGAGTGCTCGTCCTCGAAGAGCCGACGCGCGGCATGGATGTCGGTGCCAAAGATGAAGTGATGCGATTAGTGGCCGATCTCAAAAAAGCAGGCGCGGCTGTCGTGCTCGCTTCAACCGAACCGGAATTGCTTCTCGCACACGCCGACCGAATCCTCGTCTTTCAACGAGGCCAGATCGCTCACGAGTTCGCTGGCGTTGAAGTCCGCAAAGCAGACCTGCTGCGCTGGGCGTAGTTTCGTCTTAACGTAGCCGTCACGCTCCGCGTGACGAAGCGAACGCTTATCAACGCTTTGTGAAGCGATCAGCCTATCACGTGGAGCGATGACGGCTACGTAGAATCGGCCGCCCAGCTCAACGACCGCCCGCTGCTGGTGCTTTCGGAGCACAACATGAACAGCAAACGGGGGCGGCGAGAAATCAGACGCGCCCGCGCGACGGAACGGGTCGAGCAGCGGTAGAAGTTGTTTCCGATCCGACTGGCGAGCATCGACCACATCCGCAACTGGCGCTGCGATGACGCTGATACTGGCGAAGACCTCGACGAAAAGATTCGCGAATACCACATCCCCGACTTCTCGAACTGGAAAAACCAAGACGCTTTCGAAACCGCGTTCGCCGACCTGCTCTGCGATCTGCGGACGCAGGCGTGACCTTGAAGGGTGCGGTCGAGTCATCGAGACCCACCAACTCAATCTGCGGGCGGCGGGTGGCTACGGTCGAGTCCGCGAGCCCCGAGCTTGGTGAGACGCAATAGTGTTTGAAACGGGGGGCTCGATGGCTCGACCCCAGGCACCCATCCGAATAGTGCGCGTTACTCTGACGATCAAGAACTGGGTTCATCCGCGATGTTCAAGGAAGCAATGTCAGCGTGACTCGGCGGACGTCCATGACGGATTGGCCGGGGATTTCTAAGGCTCGGAGAGTCAGCGGGGCGGGGCCTTGTTGTAGGTCGATGATACCAAGATTGAGCGGGCGGAATTCCTTCATCGGAGACTCGCCGTGGGGACGCGGCAGGGTGTCTTGGTTGGTGTTGAGCGGTGGATTCCAACCGGGTGTGACTCGACCGGTGAGGCGGCTGTCGCGGGAGGTCAATTCGATGGTTGAGCCTGCGTCGGGCTCCGGGCAGGTGTAGTCGATAGTCACTTCGTAACGACCGGTGGTGTGGACATCGAGCAGCCAGACCATGCTGTCTTCTTTCGAAGTCCAGTTCACGAAGTACGAGCAGTTCGGGGCAGCGCTGCTCCGACGGACGGTGCCTCGCGGTTCGCCATCGCGAGCGGGGAGCATCGTGATGGGAAACTCGCGGTAGCCGACGGGGATGGGACGCGGATCGACGGCGTTACCGGCGGCAGTTTTCTTGATGTCCTCCACCGAGAGTTTTGCAATCGCCGCTTTCGCTTGTGCCCCACTGAAGACATCCTGTCGCCAGGCGGTGACTGCGGTCTTGAGTCGCGCGGTGAGTTCAGGTTCTCGACCAGTGATAGGCGCGGCCTGCCCCGGATCGGCGAGCATGTCGAACAGTTGGCCTTGATCGTCGAGTCGATGCTGTTGAGTCCGCACGCTGACCTTCCCGGCCCATATCGAAAAGATCATGCGGTCGGGCCAGCCGGTCACTTGCTTAAGCAACAGAGGAGAGAGATCACGGCCATCGAGCGGCTTGTCGCCAACTCGCTTCACGTCGGCCAACGCAGACAGTGTTGGGAGTAGGTCAATCGCACCGGCGATCTGCGAAACCGTGTGACCAGCGGGCAATCGCGCGGGCCAGCGGATGAAGCAGGTCGAGCGGACGCCACCTTCGTGGACGCTTCCTTTGATTCCCTTCATGCCGCCGTTCCAACGGGAGCTGTTGGGGCCGTTGTCGGAGAAGTAGAGGACGATTGTGTTCTCGGTCAGTTTTAATTCCTCGAGCTTTGCCAAGACGCGACCGACATTCGCGTCTTGGTTTTCGACCATCGCCAGGGCACAGCGAGTCTCGTCGAGATTCTCTTGGTTGGCGAGTGTCGCGCGTTGTGTGATTGGCTTGTCTTTGAAGTGATTCCAATCCGCTTCCGGAGCTGCCCACGGAGAGTGTGGCGTCGTAAACGGGACATAACAAAAGAAAGGTTTTGAATTGCTCCGCTCGATGAACTCGATCGCTCGATCAGTGCAGACATCGACGATGTAGCCACGCGATCGGATCATGCGTCCGTTCTTTTCGAGCGGCGCATCGAAGTACTCGCCCCAATGACCGGACGAGTGCCCGAAGTACTCGTCGAACCCGCGAGCCATTGGGTGATACGGCCACTGACTGCCGTTGTGCCACTTACCAAACGCGCCGGTCGCATAGCCCGCCGCATGAAACGCTTCAGCGACCGTTCGCTCATCAAGATCGAGCCGCTCTTGTCCCGTCGACACTCCGCGCACGCCGCCTCGTGGGTGATAGCGGCCAGTTAAGAACTCGGCCCGCGTTGGAGCACAGACGGGACAGACAAAAAACCGATCCAGGGTCACACCGCCGCGAGCGATCCCATCAATATGCGGCGTGCGGACCTGCTTGTTCCCATTTCCACTGTAGTCGCCCCAGCCCGCATCATCGGCCAGAAAGATGACGACGTTGGGCTTTGCTGACCGTGTGCCAGTTTCATCCGCGTTGATCGGCGACTCTGTAAAATAAACAATGCTCGCCAACATGGCGAGAAGCGGAAATTTCATCGACGACATCATGCCTTCTCGGATTTGCGGACAGTGCTAAAACTCAGCAGTTTTCGTTTTACCCACGGAACACACGGAAAAACACGGAAGGAAATCCTGGAAAAATTTGGGGACATGCGGCTTTGCATCCTTATTCTTTTTCGGTGTGCTCCGTGGGCTGATACCACTCTGATTGATTACGTTAATCATCTGTGCGAGATTGTTTCTGACTCACGTTGAGAACAACGATACAAGCTTGGTGGGGTTTTGAGTATTGGTTGTCTGATAGCGATAAGGAGTGGAACGACGTGGAGATTTTGGAAGCTTTAGTGGCGTTGGTCACGTTGACGGCGATGGAGATTGTGCTGGGGATCGACAACATCGTCTTCATCGCGATCCTGTCGGATCGGCTGCCGCGCGAGCACCAGTCTTATGCTCGGCGCCTGGGGTTGGCGGTGGCGATGGGTTCGCGGGTGCTGTTGTTGTTGACGCTCAAGTGGTTGACGGGGATGGTCGAGCCGATGTTTTCATGGACGTCGCTCGGATTGCCACGCGGACTGCTGCCAGATGACGAACATGCGTTTGCGGAAATCAATGGTGTGTCAGTTCGCGATTTGTTCTTGTTGGTCGGCGGACTGTTTTTGATTTTCAAAAGCGTTCACGAGATTCACTCCAAGATGGAAAGTAGTGAGGAGTCGAATGCGGCGAACAAATCGTTGAGTTTGCGGCGAGTCATCGCAGAAATCGCAGTGATGGATATTGTCTTCTCGCTCGATTCGGTCATCACGGCGGTAGGCATGGCGCGGCATCTTTGGGTGATGATCGTGGCGGTGATGTTGGCGGTCGGAGTGATGATGGTTTTCGCTGACAGTATCAGCCGATTCATCGAGCGGCATCCGACGTTGAAGATGTTGGCGTTGAGCTTTCTGCTGTTGATCGGCGTGATGCTGGTGGCAGAGGCGATTGGGACGCACTTCAACAAGGGTTATGTGTACTTCTCGATGGTCTTTTCGCTGATGGTTGAGTTCCTCAACATTCGGACGTCAGCGAAAGCGGCGGCGAGGATGCAAGAAGCGCGAGTGGATGATTAGGCTCCGTCTCGACGCTTCGATGCGAATTCAGTAACACTTCCGCCCGGAATGGATAGCGGCACGGCGGATCGGTGTTGGTTGCCGAACGGTGCTTGGAAGAATTCGGTCTTGTTGGATTTGGATGAACGGACTCATGAGCACACTTCTGGTGACAGGCGGTTGCGGATTTATTGGTGCGAACTTCATTCGTTGGCAGTTGGCGACTTATCCCGATCAGAGGATCGTGAACCTCGACAAGCTGACGTATGCGGGGAATCCGGAGAACCTCGCCGACGTCGCGAGCGATTCGCGATACGTCTTCCAACATGGCGATATTTGCGATCGCGAGTTTGTCGATGGCGTGCTCAAGAAGCATCAGCCGGAAATGGTCGTCAACTTTGCCGCAGAAAGTCATGTCGATCGAAGCATTCTCGACAGCGGCCCGTTCGTGAAGACGAACATCGTAGGGACGCAGGTGTTGCTGGATGCTTGCCGTGCGATTGGCGTGCAACGGTATCTGCAAGTTTCAACCGACGAAGTTTACGGCAGCCTGGGGGCTGAGGGCTTCTTCACTGAAGAGACGCCATTGGCTCCGAACAGTCCTTATTCCGCCTCGAAAGCGTCGGCGGATTTGTTGGTGCGCGGCTACGTCCACACGTTCGGGTTTCCGGCGATTATCACTCGCTGCTCGAATAATTATGGGCCTTATCAGTTTCCGGAAAAATTGATCCCTCTCTTCATCTCGAACGCGATGAAAGATCAGGCGTTGCCGGTCTACGGCACTGGCGAGAATGTGCGCGATTGGATTCACGTGCTTGATCACGGTCGCGGAATCGACGCGGCATTACGCAAAGGGCGGATCGGTGAGGTCTACAACTTCGGCGGACACAGCGAAGTTCGGAACATCGATTTGACGCTAACTCTGCTAGAGCTGTTGGGGAAGCCAAAAACCTTAATCAAGTACGTTGCTGATCGGCCCGGGCATGATCAGCGTTACGCCATCGACTGTCGCAAAGCGGAAGAAGAGCTTGGCTGGAAGCCGCAGTGGAACTTTCGCGATGGACTGAATGAGACGATTGCGTGGTATCTCGCGAACACGGCTTGGATCGATCGCATCAAGTCGGGCGAATACCGGAACTACTACGAACAGCAATACGGCGGCCGACTGAGTTGAATTGCAGTAGGGAATTGTTCGTCGCTCAAAAAGTTAAGAAGGTCAGGAATATCTGACGCTCAATCTCTTCTCGTACCCTGGCAATCCTCGTCGCGTTCGGATATTTCTCCCCGCCCCAAAGTTACCTGCGTCATAAGGACTAATTCACATGGATCACGTACTTCGCGAAAACTGCGATGACGTTCGGGCCCGCATCTTGCACCTGCGGGACTCTCTTTGACTTGGTCATCAAGCAAAAACGCATTGAGGAAATCAATGCCGCGATGGCAGGGACCGGTTTCTGGGACAACCAGGAAAAAGCTCAGGCGATGGTGACGGAGTTGAGGCAACTCAACGCGATCACGAAGCCCTTGATGGCGTTGCAAACGGCCGTCGATGACATGCAGGTGCTGATCGAGTTCGCTGAAGATGATGACTCCGGCGAAAGCGAGCGAGAGCTGGCGGATCTCTTGGAAAACGTTAAGAGCCAACTCGAAGCGCTCGAACTGCAAGAGATGATGTCTGCACCGGAGGACGTCTGCGGCGCGTACATTCAAGTTCAAGCGGGCGAAGGTGGTACTGACTCCGCCGATTGGGCCGAGATGCTCTTGCGTATGTATCTTCGTTGGGCCGAAGAGCACGGTTTTGCTACGGAGGAATTGGATCGCTCGCCGGGTGAAGAGGCGGGGATTCGTAATGCGACGATTGCGATTCGCGGCGACTATGTTTACGGCTATCTCAAAGGCGAAATGGGAGTCCACCGACTCATCCGCATTAGCCCGTTTGACTCTGCGGCACGGCGACAGACGTCGTTTGCCGCGGTCGATATCACTCCTGAAGTAGACGAGAACGTCGAGATTGAGGTCGATTGGGAGAACGACGTCCGTGTTGATACTTACCGCGCGGGCGGCGCCGGTGGTCAACACGTCAACAAAACAGATTCAGCGGTACGACTAACGCATATCCCGACGGGAGTTGTTGCGGCATGTCAGAACGAACGATCTCAGCAGAAGAATAAATCTGCCGCGAAAAAGATGCTCATCGCCAAGCTGTATCAAATTCAAAGCGACAAACGAGAAGCAGAACTCGCTGCAAAACGGGGCAGCAAGACGAAGATCGGCTTTGGCGGCGAACCTGTGCGGCACTATGTGCTCAACCCAGATCAGTTCGTAAAAGACGCTCGCACTGGAATGCGAGTCGGAAATCCTCAACCCGTGCTCGACGGCGGGATCGACGGATTCCTCGAAGCCTACTTGCGATGGAAGATAGGCAAGTAATTGCGACAGGTTCCATTGATGACTCCGTTCAGAAATAGGCTCCCTGCCCTGCCCTGCGCCAGACGATCTTGTAGTTAAGTCGGGCACGCATACCCGTGGTCTAATCCCCGACGGGTATGACATCCTGTCCTAACTGCGATCTCATGGAGTCGATGATGGGCGAACGGCGACGACCTGTGCGTCCCGGTGTTGCGACGGCAAATTCGGCTCAACCAGTAGAGTTGGCTGGGTATGTCGTTTCGTTCGTGCATTACCTTCAGGCTGAATGTGGAATGTCGCGAAACACGATTGCGGCGTATCAGACTGACCTTAACCAATTCTCCGAATGGTTTCGGGAACACGGGCCGACGACTCTAAACGAGGTGAGCTTGGCGACGCTGACTGGGCACCTGCAGTGGTTACACGAACGAAAACTTGCGGCGAGTACAATTGCGAGGCACTTGGTCTCCATCAAGATGCTGTTCCGCTTCTTGGTGCTCGAAGGGATCTTGCTGGAGAGTGTCGCGGACCTGATGAGTTCGCCAAAGCTCTGGCAACATCTGCCGAAGGTGCTTTCGCCGGAAAAGGTCAATCAGTTGATCGCCGCGCCGTGTACCGATGACCGTTGCCCGTTACGTGATCGAGCGTTGTTGTGTTTGTTATACGCAACGGGATGTCGAGCGTCTGAGGTTTCCAATTTGAAGCTTCAAGACGTTCATCTGGACGAGAACTATTGCCGCTGTTTGGGCAAAGGAAACAAAGAACGAATAGTTGGCTTGAATCCGGTTGCTCGTTTGGCGATCGAGGCTTACGTAGATCACGAGCGGTCTCAGATCGTGTCGCGGCGTGCAGCCGATTGGTTGTTCGTAACGCGACGCGGAACCGGCCTGACTCGAATCATGATTTGGCAGCTCGTGAAAAAGTATGCGGCTCGCGTAGGTTGTAGCGATCAGGTGAGCCCGCACACGTTACGGCATAGTTTTGCAACGCATATGTTGGCGGGTGGCGCCGAGATTCGGGCGTTACAAGAGCTTCTCGGACATGCCAACATCGCAACGACGCAAATCTACACGCACGTCGAACATTCACGCCTTAAGGCCGTTCATGCGAAGTGTCATCCGAGAGGATGAGAAAGCTCGAAACTCGAAATCCGAAACTCGAAGGTGCAAAACTGACTTCTGGTAGTTGGTAAGCACTCAGTTCACCACAGCGTTGCACTTGTTCGGGTTTCTGATTTCGGGTTTCGGGTTTCGAGTTTCCTCTTACCTCACCCGCAGGCTTTGCCACGTTCACGCGACTCGCACGCTCGGTATGTCTGGCAGGACTTGTTCGACGTGAGTGTTCGGCAACATGAAACCAAGCGGTTTCACCGGGCCGTTCGACGATCAACCGTGGTGCGTTGGTGCGTTGAGTCCACAGCGTGAGTTCATTCACGCGCGGTGAGGGCGAAAGCGATGAGACTTCGATCCAAATTCGTGTGGTCAGCAGTTTTCATTTTACTCAGCGGCTGGTGCGCGTTCGAGGCGTTGCGGGCTGACCCAGATATTCGGCAAGTGGCCAATGAATTCGATGGCCCGACGAACGCGTTGCGAGATGCCGGAAGGGTGATGTCGAAGATTTCAAAGCAGATATCTCCGAGCGTGGTTCACATCGAAAGTATCCATCGCACCGCGTTGCGTGGCGAAGTGGAGGAGACTGGGTCAGGGGTGATCGTCCGCGGGAATCGCATTCCCGGTGAGTATGTTGTCACAAATCGGCATGTCATCGCGAATGCAAAGTTACCAGAGATTTCGGTGACTCTCGTTGACGGTCGCATGATTCATCCTGAACGAGTTTGGGAAGACGAAGCATCTGACATCGCTGTGTTGAAAATTCCGGTTGATGGCCTGACCGCAGCGACGTGGGCGGATAGCGATGCTGTTGAAATCGGACATCCAGTCCTTGCGGTCGGCAGCCCGTTCGGACTGAGTCAGTCAGTGACGTTCGGCATCGTCAGCGCAAAGAGTCGTCGATCGCTCAAGCTGGGTGACCGTGGCGTGCTCAACCAAGATTTTATTCAAACAGACGCCGCAATTAATCCAGGTAACAGTGGTGGACCACTCGTTGATCTCACGGGGCGAATCGTCGGCATCAATACGGCAATCGCGTCCAACAGTGGCGGCAACGAGGGAATTGGTTTCAGCATTCCGAGTAACCTCGTTAGTCGTGTCGTCGACCAATTATTGGAATACGGAAAGGTTTATCGAGCGTATCTTGGAGTGAAGTTAGACCCGGATTTCAACGCTCAAAAAGCGGCGGCGCTGAAGCTTGATCGTGCTCGTGGTGCTCGGGTTTTGGCCGTTTACCCCAATACGCCGGCGTCGCGTGCAAAGCTGGTCAAGGACGATGTGATTCTGAGTTTTGACGGCACTGATATTCATGACGAAAACCACTTGATCAATGTCGTAAGCCTGTCGCCCGTCGGAAAGCGAGTCCGGCTTTCGGTCCTTCGTCGTGGCGAAAAGGTGACGATTTATGTTGATCTGAGCGATCGATCTGTTGCCGAAGATGATTCGGCTCCAGCGGCTCCTCAACAAAGCAAAGCCGACGTTGATGTCGAGTTGATGAGCTTGTCGGTATGTCCGATCGATTCCCAAATCGCCCCGCAATTGGGACTAGATTCACGGACGTCTGGAGTTCTGGTGACTCGCAATCATCGCGCACTAAGCCGACTATTGAGTCAAAATGTCGCACGGACTGAAGCGGGCCTGCAGGCCGGCGATGTCATCGAGCGCTTTGCGGGAGTTCCAATTCGAACAGCCAGCGATTTGGAAAAAGCTGCTTCACGAACTCCTGAAGGGGAACGCGCAATTGTAGAGGTCTTGAGACGGTCGAATGACGGTCAGACAGAACGAATCGTTATTGTCTGGCAACGTGCGAATAGTGTCGCAATCTGAGGAACAGAAGTGCGATCAAGAGTGTGCGATTCGAGGGCGGCTTGAATCGGCAGGATTTTGAGCGTTTTCATATATTGCAGCCGAGAACGCTCAAATCTCCGTTCGGCGAAGCATTCGTCCGAAGTAGTCGAGCACACCTTGGACATCGACCGACTCCACGACGTCGATGTTGCTCTGCCATTTGCGAGAAGTACGTCGATCGAACACCGTCGCACCTCGGCAGATTCCAGAATAAGTTTCGATATCAATCGCGTGTGAGGCTGTCTGGACCAGTCGGTCTTGAATCACCGCAACCAATGCTACGATCTCCCGCAAAGAGAAACCCTCGAGGCCAAGGTGCTCATGTGACGCACGGAGTCCGAATTGCAGCCATTCCAGCAGCACTTTTCCGGCTCGTGAGATCCCGACATCTGAAAGTCTTGCGAACTGATCGTAGTTGAGAACCACTTGCTGGGTGGCATCGAGTGGCACAAGCGATTTCATCGCAGGAAACTTCAATACTTTTTGGGCAGCTTCGGGATCGGCCAGCATGTTGAATTCAGCGGCGGCAGTTGCGTCTCCGCCGACGGATACTGAACCGCCAAGGCAAACGACGGATCGAAGTAGCGACAAAAACTCTGGATCACGTTCTTGTGCGGCGAGCAGATTTGTAAGCGGCCCCAGCGTCAATAACGTGATTTCTTGCGGGAATAATCGAACTTGTTCGGTGAGCAACTTGATCGCGTCATGTGGTTTGTGGAGTTCAGCGACGGGGATCGAACCATCTCCCAATCCGGTCTTTCCGTTGAGCAGCACCGGGTCGATGTAGCCGCGAGTCGCATCACCGCTGGGCGAAGGGAGTCGAGACTCCGATGCTCCCAGTCGTGGCCATTTCGGTGGATCGATCAGTTCAATGACCGTTTGCAGATTGCGTGTGGCCGAAGCACCAGAAACGCAACCGGCAGTCGCAGTCACGGCGATAAGGTCCACTTCCGGATCAAGCATCGCAATCGCCACTGCGATCGCGTCGCCGATACCAGGGTCAGCGTCAATGATCAATTTTTGTGGCACGAGTCCGCTCCTTCGACCAAGTATGAGGGCAGGATTGTACGGGGGGAATTTTCAAAGCGTCAATCAGCGAAAAATGAGGCGTTGTGATCGGCACAATTCGTAGATTTCACCAAACGAGCGAGATGACTCAAACAGGCTTTTTTGGCGGAGCAATTCCGACGAACTAAGAGGGTGAATTTCTCTCAATTCGCACTTTGTAGGCGTTCTGATCGTGTCCGTTTTAAAACCGTCCCCCAAAGATGATCCGTGGCGAGTCGTCACATGGCTGATAGCTGGCCAAGTTGTCTGTTTGGCGGTCGGGCTTGTAATGCTACCGAGTTGGTTACTTTCGAGTACGGCCTCCGCCAGCACGATGGGAGCGAGTTTACTGCTGACCGTTAGCTTTCAATGCGTACTGCTGACCGCGGGTTTGTGGTGGCTCAGGCATGCGACTCGCCAGCGTCAGATTGCAGCTGAAGTTGCCGCTCAGCGAGTCAAGGATGATCTGGTTCGGACACAACAGGCAGTGATGTTTGGACTCGCTCATTTGTCTGAGTCACGCGACGCGATGACCGGCCAGCATCTACAAAGAATGAAGCTTTTCACGCACGAGTTGACAGCAGCGCTAGGTCAAACTGAAAAGTTTCAGAACCTCATTACGACGGAGTATTTGAAGCTGATCGAAGTGAGCGCGATGCTGCACGATATCGGCAAGGTTGGAGTGGCGGATCAAATTCTGCAAAAACCAGGTGCATTGACCCCCGCCGAGCGTCGTGAAATGGAGCGGCATCCACTTATTAGTAGCGAATGTTTGACGCAAGTTGAAAAGCGTTTGGGATCGTCGAACTTTTTGCAGATGGCTCACGAAATCGCGCTGTACCATCACGAGCGTTGGGATGGCAAAGGTTATCCCTATGGTTTGCATGGGGCGGCGATTCCGTTGTCGGCTCGGATTGTGGCGATTGCCGACGTCTATGACGCTCTCTCGTCGCCTCGTATTTACAAACCGGCATTTCCGCATAATCAATGCGTGGAAATGATTCGCGACGGTGCGGGAACGCAGTTTGATCCCGACTTGGTCGAAGTGTTTTTGACGATCGAAAGTCGCATCAAAACAATTTCCGAATCGTTCTCGAACATTGATACTTCAGTCGAACTCCTTCGATCGTGGCCGTCACATTCAAGCGGCCGAACGGATCGCGATGAAGGGGCATTGTCTTTCGATCCGACGATGAGGTCGGTTTCAAGCAATCTTGATCGACTGGACGAACTGCTTGGTTCGTTGGGAATTGAGTCGAGTGAAACTCGTTCGACACCGACTGACTTGGTCTCCGTGAGTTGAATCCGTAGGGTACGTGCCATACTCGCGCGGTCGATTTGCGACCGAACAATTGGTTGTATCTCCATGGAATGACTCGGAGCCATTTATGTTGCGGCCAAGCCAGTCTCGTCGATGTGTTTGCTCCCTGATCTTCGTAATTGCGTCCTTTGCAGTGATGCCGCATTGCGTGTCATTGAATGCAGCTGATCCAGAAATCTACACTCGACGTGAGGATGTGATTTACGGACGTAAGTTTGGCACAGCGTTAACGCTCGACGTCTTCACCCCGAAAGAAAAAGCGAACGGTGCCGCGGTCATTGCCGTCGTGAGTGGCGGTTGGTTTTCGGATCATGGTGGAGTGAATCCGCAAAGTTATTTGCCCTACTTGAAGCGTGGTTACACAGTCTTCGCAGTCGTTCATGGGAGTCAGCCGAAATTCACAATCCCCGAAGTTTTGACGGACATGCACAGAGCTGTGCGATTCATCCGAAGTCGAGCGGAAGAGTTTCGAATTGACCCGCAGAGAATCGGAATCACAGGTGGTTCGGCCGGCGGTCACTTGTCATTGATGATCGGGACCAGCGGCGCGAATGGTGATCCAAACGCGAAAGACCCTGTCGATCGGCTATCGAGCCGAGTGCAAGCGGTCGGGTGTTTTTATCCGCCTACCGATTTTTTGAACTGGGGCGAACCAGGAGTAAACGCCCTCGGAAAAGGCCCGCTGGCTTGGTTGCCCTCGCCATTTGATTTCCGCGAATTTGAT
>CAIJTL010001520.1 GCA_903823545.1 uncultured Planctomycetaceae bacterium | reverse complement strand
GTCTGGTGCGAGTTGCAAGTCGCGGCCCGTCAGCTTGTGCTGCACGATCTTCGTTCGCGTGTCGAGATCGGGAGCCTCCATCCGGCAGACCAATCCGGACACGAAACGCGACGTCAGTTCTTCGCTCGTTTGTGATAGCAAGTTCGGATGCCGATCGGATGTCACCACGATTTGCTTGCCGTGACTCTCCAGCGATTTGACCGTATGCAGAAACTCTTCTTGGATGCCGCGCTTGCCATCGAAGAAGTCGACATCGTCCACCAACAGAACATCGATTCCGCGAAAGCGTTGCCGAAAGCTCGGCAACGTATGAGTGCGCAGCGCGTGTGTGAAGTAGTTGGCGAATTGCTCCGACGTCAAGAACACGACGTTATGAGTCGGGAACCGTCGCCGAAGTTCGCAATAGAGCCCTTCGAGCAAATGCGTCTTGCCAAGTCCGACTCCGCCGAAAAGGTACAGCGGATTCTGTCGTTGTCCGGGAGCTTCGCTCACTTGTCGCACACCGGCGAAAGCGAGTTGATTGCATGATCCGACAACAAAGTCTGAAAGATGTGCGAAGCGTCGTCCGCCAATTGCTGCGGCAGAGCGTGTTCCATCTTCAGACATCGCAGGTCCAACAACGATTGTTGTAGGCGAGGAATTCGTCGGAATCGCGGCCGTCTTAGTCGTCAACACGTTGGAGATAACAGAGGCGTCAACAGTCTTCGCAATGGCCGTGTTTGCCTTCGTCGCTGGGGTCGGGATTGCTATTTGGGCATCAGCCGCAACAGGGAGCGATACCACTTCTTTCGCGGAAAGGCTCAGCGAACCGTCGACCTCGAAGCGAACACGTGCCGCTGGACCGAGTAACGCCGAAGCGACGTTGCCGATCTCTTGGCGAAACTGGCGCTGCAATAGAGTGAGCACGAATGGGCTCACTGCAGCAACAACAAGTTCGTCTTCGTGAACGCTCAGCTTTGTTCGTTCTCGGAACCACAATTGGTAATTCCGTGGACCAACGACGCTGCGTAACAACGAGTCGATTTTTGTCTGCGGATTTTCGACGTGAATCACCGTCGCGTCCGCCAGCTCGACTGACAACGAACAGGAAGCTGTTCGGCCAGCGAGCATCGCGAACGAAACGGTTGGGGAACGATCCTTCTCAGATTCCAGATCGCAGCGAACGGATGGAGTCACCCCTACTCCATGTCGTTCGGCCGGGTTGTCAGTCAACAACCTGGGCGCGACCATCACCAAATTGGTGGGAAGCATCTTGCAACCCCTCTGCGCGCACCGAGTCCGCAGTTGATCCATCGAGCGCAAAGCAGTGCGGACAGGCACTCCGTTGCCGTGGCGAGATGGGACGTGATTGGATGGTCTTCGCGCAGCTTATTCGGAAAACAGTCGGAAGTGGCCGGGTCTTCGAGTTGGCACCACGAGAACCCAGCCGTCACTCAGCGGGCGGTGATGCTACAAGCGAGACGCCGAGTGTCAAATCAAAACAGCCCTCGGAAACACCCATGAATCACGACTCGGAATGGAAGTCCCCCAAAATCTGGCGAGTTGCGACGACCGGCCATTTTGAAAAATTTGCAAAGACCAATTTCATTGTGCAAAACCTGTTGATGACTGGCAAAACTGCCTCAATCCTAGTTCGAACACGTTTTCCTCGCGGCATCGGCAAACTCAACTCGTTCTGCCGCGAGTCAAATTAGGCAAGTCATGCCGACGTTGGGAGGACTCGTAGCCTCGGAATGAGCGATGGAGCACGAACAACCGGTCGGCTCGGCAAGCTCCCATCCGATATTGATGCCGATGGTCTGCTGACGACGGCGTTGTTGGCGGATGAGTTTCTCCCACCATGGAAGGTGCGGACGTGATACGGCACAGGAAGCTGCTTGCGATTTTGACCGGCTGCATGATGAGTCTGACGGGATGTCAGTCGTCATGGCAGGATCGTGTCGATTCACGACCGATGCTGTACGGCTCGCTATCGGACAAGTTCGCCTATTGGACCGGCGGGCCTTGCGATGGATACCGACCTGCTTATCACTGCGGACCTCCTGACGGTTTATTGGATCGCAAATCGGTTCATCACGCTTCGATCTCCAGTGCCAATCAGGCGCTCGACGAGCAGTTCGGTGGTGGTGTGAGCCGCGACTTCCGATACGGTTTTCAACAAGCCTTCCTCGACATTGCCAACGGTGGCAGCGGTGCCTTACCGGCCGTTCCGCCATCTCGCTATTGGACCGCTGCGTACCGCACCACTTGGGGACACAACAAGGCTCGCGAATGGTTCGAGGGATACGAAGCGGGAGCCAATGCCGCGAAATGTTCGGCGTTGAAAGAGGCTCAATCAGTTCCGACTGCGGCCTATCGCAGGGCCGATCAACAAATCTCGATTGGGCTGGATGGTGACGGATCTTCGATGGGTTCGATTCCGATGAGTTCGGGTCCGATCGGGGCGCCGAATGCCGGCTGGTATCCGCAAGGAGCGAGCCCATATCCCGTCAGCCCCTATTCATCGAGCCCTTACGCTCCAGCGAGTCCCTATCAGCCAGCGTCACCGTACTCAGTGAATCCCTATTCCGGGAGTCCGTATCAAGTGACTCCGAGCCCGTATGTGGCACCGACTCAACCTCCGCCTATGAATCCGTGGCCGCAGATGCAACCTCCGCAAAGCGGCATCTCAGGTCCCGTGTCCTCGTTGAATCCCACAATGACTCCGCATGCGGTTCCGTTTCCAAATAGCGGTGTCCCAAACAACGGAAACCTAGCGCCGAATCCCCCAGCGGGTTCACCTTGGTCCTCGTTGTCCACATCCACTTCGGATGGTCACAGCGTTGCTCCGGGCATTCCGTTTCCTCCTGCGCCAGCAGCATCCAACATGACTCCAGCCAACTCCGCCCCTGCCTCGAATGGTTTGCCAATGAGCAATCCGTGGAATCGGTTCATGGGATTTGGTCCGAATGGCTTTCGTTCAGAGGGAGCATCTAGATGATTTGCCTGATGCGAAAGACTATGTCGCAATGGACGCCTCGGAGCAGCACGACCAGTGTTGCTAGCAATTGGCTGCGTCGAGCGATTGCTTGCGGCGTCATTGCCAGCAGCGCGATCGGGCTGTCCGGCTGTGCCGCCTTTCGACCGATCGAAGGGATTCCCGCTCGCTATGTTCCCGATGAAGTGAAGGCTGCGTCGCGATCTGGCAAGAAGACGATTGATCTCTCGTTGCTCAGCCAAACCCAGCCGAGTGTTTATCACCTGGATGCTGGAGACATCCTCGCGGTCTACATCGAAGGGGTCATTCCTCGACCCAATGAGATGCCGCCGGTCAACATGCCTCAGAACAACGACGAGGCGATGCCGGC
>CAIJTL010001519.1 GCA_903823545.1 uncultured Planctomycetaceae bacterium | reverse complement strand
CCAACTATCGCGGTCGCTACACCGAGACGAACTACAGCCAGCGCGGGTTCGTCTATCGACAGGCAGTGGCGACGGATCCGAAGTCGGCGAGTCCTGCCTTTCTCGAATCGCACTCGTGGTTTGACCAAACCGGTCGGCCAGTGGGCACTTGGAGCCCGAACGGACCTGCGCGGAAGCTGAGCTACGACGGCCTCGGGCGCGCAAAGGTGGCTTACGCCACCGATCGTCGCGGCGATCCGCTGCCTGGCACGGCTGGGAACTTCGCAGCGGTGTTCAACCTCTCAACGCACGAAGCGAATGTCTCGGACGAGGTTGTGCTTGAGCAGGCGAACACGCGATACATCCTCAATCGAGGTCTCAAGGATCTCATCACACGCCATCAGCGCACGCACGATGCTGACGCAACAGACCTCGGCGCGCTCGATGCAATTGGCTACCCGCCAAACAAAGCAATCGCGACCTATTCTGGCGCGTGGTACGACAGCGCGAGCCGCCCCATCCGCGAGGCGCAGTTTGGCACGAACTCCGATGGCTTCCAGTCCGGCGGACTCGCGCCCACGATCAATCAGTCATCGCCACCGTCGGCCAACGCCGCTGACGCGACGAAACTCGTGACGGAGACGCGCTACGACCCTCGCGGGCTCGTCGAATCGCTCACCGATCCAATGGGTCGCGCCACGCGCTTCCACTACGACGCGCTTGGAAGACGCATCATGCTCATCGAAAACTTCGATGCAGCAAACCCGCTCGTCTTCGGCTGGGAAACTGCAGCCGCGCCTCTAGGCGAGTATCTCACCACGCAGCAATGGGTCGTCACGAGTGGACTCAGTTTCGACGAGCCCGACCGAAACCGAGCGACGAGTTTCGTCTTTGACGGCCTTGGCAATGTGGTGCGCCAGACGGCGTACCTCGTCGAGCGCGACACAACTGATCCTGGCCCGCCGCCTGTTGTCGCCGATCGCATCGTCATGCAGGAAACGGCATATCTCTACGGAGTCAGCCCAAGTAGCGGGCCTGCGATCAGTTCCAACGACCTGCTTGGCAGGCTCTTCTACCCCGACAGCGATCGCAAAGTCACGCACCTCGGACCGATTACTGATCCGCAACCGATTCGCTTCGCGTACAACTCCCAAGCGGAGATCGTCAGCATGTGCGACGCCAACGAAACCGAGCATGCATACACGCGCGACGCGTTGGGTCGCGTGACGCTTGATCGAGCGACAGGCTCGACGGCGATGCCGAACTTTCAAGTCGATGGCACGGTCAACGCGATGTCGAGCGAGTTTGATGCGCTGGGCCGCGTGAATGTCGCGCGCTCGTACACGAACTACGGCGCTGCTGGCCAAGCAGTGCGAAACGCGATCGAATTCACCTACAACGATCTCTCGCAAATCACTGCGATAGCGCAGCAGCACGATGGAGACATCACCGCGAGCTCTCCCGCTGTAGGCACTTCCTACGAGATTGCGCCGATGGCCAGCGGAAACCGCGCGCGACAAACTGCGGCGACCTACCCAGATGGTTGGTCGCTCGCGACAAACTACGGTGCGGCAAACTCCATCGATGATCGCATCAGTCGAGCCCGCGATTTGCGCGACGCTTCCACTGCGGCCGTCTACGCGCAGTACGACTACATCGGCGGCGGCACTCCT
>CAIJTL010001518.1 GCA_903823545.1 uncultured Planctomycetaceae bacterium | reverse complement strand
TTGATCGCTGGCGAAGTCTTTTGGGGCTAGTGTTGGGAGTTCAACAGTCATTGCTATGTCACCTTTGTGATTTTCAGTTTTGGTTATCAGGTATTGTGAGGTCAGATCGAAGCTTTATTTTGGAAATAAAGGTTAGACTGAACGATTCAGGCCCTTGTTCTACGATTCGACGTCCGGCTCAGGCTAAGATCTCATCGATAGCGTTGACGAGTTCATTCACCAAGAACGGCTTGCCTTCGATCTTATTGTAGCCCTTCGCGTCAACGAGATATTCATTGCGGAGTAACATACGCAACTGTCCGTTGTTGAGCTCTGGCACCAAGACCTTGTCGTAACTCTTCAGAATTGTGCCCAGGTTTTTCGGGAACGGATTCATGTATCGCAGGTGGGTGTGAGCGACAGACTTACCAGCGGCTTGAGCGTTCTGAACAGCGGTTCGAACGGCACCATAAGTTCCACCCCAGCTGATTACCAACAGTTTTCCCGTGGTTGGGCCTTCAACTGTTTGCTCAGGGATGTAATTCGCGACGCCAGCCACTTTCGCGGCTCGTGTCTTCACCATGTGCTGGTGGTTCTTTGGCGAATAGTCGATGTTTCCGGTGATGTCGGCTTTTTCGAGGCCACCGATGCGATGCTCCAGGCCTTTGGTGCCGGGCTTCACCCATGGGCGAGCTAGCTTTTCGTTTCGCTTGTAAGGCAGCAAGACTCCGTCGCCGTTGAACTCAGAGAGATACTCGACCTTCAGCCGCGGCAAGTCGGCAACATTCGGGATTCGCCAAGGTTCTGCTCCGTTGGCAATGTAGCCATCAGACAAAAACATGACCGGGCACATGAACTCAGTCGCAATTCGGAATGCTTCCTGAATCATCGTAAAACAATCACCAGGCCCGCTCGCAGCAACGATTGGAATTGGGGATTCACCGTTTCGCCCGAACATCGAAAGAAGCAGGTCTGCCTGTTCGGTCTTGGTTGGCAAGCCAGTACTCGGCCCGCCACGTTGGACGTTGATAATGACCATTGGCAATTCGGTCATCAGCCCCAAGCCCATCGCTTCGCCCTTGAGGCAAATACCGGGACCACTACTCGCAGTAACACTTAAATCGCCAGCGAATGCGCCCCCGACAACAGCCGCCATGGCTGCGATCTCGTCCTCCGCTTGAAACGTCTTTACGCCGAAGTGCTTCAGCATCGAGAGTTCATGGAGAATGTCGCTCGCCGGGGTAATTGGGTATCCCGCAAAAAAGACCGTTTTACCGGACAGCTTCGCAAGCGCCGCCAAGCCCATTGCAACCGCCTCATTACCGGTAATCTTGCGATACTTGCCCGGTTGGAGTTTGGCTGGTGGAACGTGGTAATGAACGGTGAAAGCTTCAGTCGAAAAGCCGTAGTTAATGCCTGCTCGAAGAGCACGCATGTTGGCTTCCGCAATTTCGGGCTTCTTGCCGAATTTCGACTTGATCCAGTCTTCGGTTGGCTTTGGATCGCGATCGTACAGCCAATAAGTGAGGCCAAGCGCAAAGAAGTTGCGGCAGCGATCAGCTTCGCGAGTGGAAAGCCCTAGCCCCTCAACCGCGTCACGATTGAGTCGAGCCATCGGCACTTTGTGCAGCCGAAACTTGGCCATTAATTGCTCGTCATCGAGCGGATTCGATTCGTAAAGCGCTTTTTGCAGGCCGCTCTTATCGAAGGCATCTTCATTGACGATCAGTGTGCCGCCTCGCTTGAGGTCGGCAATGTTCGTTTTCAATGCAGCGGGGTTCATCGCCACAAGCGTGTCAACCTCGTCGCCTGGAGTGAAAATGTCGCGGTTCGAGAAGCAAAGCTGATAACCGCTCACTCCGAACAGAGAACCGGCAGGTGCTCGAATTTCAGCCGGGAAGTCAGGAAGTGTGCTAACGTCGTTGCCAAACGCGGCGGACGCATTTGTCATTTGGTTACCGACGATCTGCATTCCGTCGCCGGAGTCGCCGCAGTAGCGGACGACAACTGTTTCAACATTCTCTAATTTTTTGCCG
>CAIJTL010001517.1 GCA_903823545.1 uncultured Planctomycetaceae bacterium | reverse complement strand
GCCCGACGCGCAAGCGAGGGATGTGCTTCGCCACGACTCGCTTGCGCGTCGGGCGAGTGTGAAGCCATGAATAGTCCAGGTTATCCACGTTTTGAGTTCAAAGAGGCAATGATGCTTACCTCGGTTGCTTCTTGGGAATACCGCTGGAGGTTCTCGATTCTGATCGTGAGCCAACCGATTTTGGCACTGACCGTCTATTGGTACTCAGGATGCCCAGGAGCTTGGTACTCGCCACGTTTCTCACCGACGATCGGGTATATCGCGGCGGCGATTGCCACGATCAGCATTCTGATACGAATTCACGCCACCGGAAGTTTGCACGCGCGAGTCATGGCTTCGGACAACCCGGACACCAGTCGTCTCGTGACCTTCGGCATATATGAAGCGACTCGAAATCCGTTGTACGTTTCATCGTTGCTGTTGTTTGGCGCGTACGCACTCTTCTTTGGCGTATTGTGGGCTTTAGGCTTCGTACTATTGCATTGGCTGCGATATCAGCGAGTCATTCATCTCGAAGAATCGTGCTTGCGACAGCAATGGGGACAAGACTTCGACGACTATTGCCAAAAGACTCCGCGTTGGTGGCCAAGCTGGCGCAGCATTGGCCGGATCAGAGGCGTTTGCATTTCCTCGCACGGCATCGTCTCCAACATTGTCTATGTCGGTGCCTGGGCCGGCATCGTTGCCTCAGCGGTCATGGGTGATCTTTTTTGGGTCATCCCCTTCGAGATCGCTGGCGGGCTAATCATGGCGATCCTCTATCGCAGCAAGTCTGCGCCGCAGACACCACAACCACCGGCACCGCCGACGCTATGAACCCGCGATTGCGGAAAAGGTGAAGACTCGGCTGGGACAAGCGATCGCCAAGTAGTCCGACATGCGGAGGATGATCGAATCGGTCAACGATCCCGCGTTAAAAGCAATGCGTTCGTTTTGAGTCACCGCCGAGTCCACGCACAACTCAAAAGGCAAAACGGGCGGACCGAATGGTGGCACACATCCGGGAACCAATCCCGTCAGTTCGTTCAACTCTTCGGGCGTGGCGAACCGCATCTTTTTCAAGTTGAGATCGCGACGGATGGCACCTGAGTCGAGCTTATGATCTGCGGGCAAAACAAAAAGCCGAAAGACTTCGTCCCCCTTCATCAGCAATGCCTTACCTCCGATGTGCAACTCTTCGCCTCGAGCCTTCGCAGACTCTTCCGACGTGCGAGTTGGTCCGTGATGCACTTCTCGAAAGTTGGCCCCCGCGTTCGACAGTAATTGACGAATCATGAGAAGAATTTCGGGACCGTGCGGAAAACTCATACGATTCCCTAACACATGTTGGACGGTCACGATTGAGAGATCCTCAATCACAGATCACGACATTTTCCGAATTTGCTCCCAAAGGTCGCCACCAAATAAGTCGAGCATTTTGGCGAGCCCTTCGGCGGCGAATTCGGTTCCAGAAACGAACTTTCCTGGCCGCGTCCACGCTTGCAGCTTCTCTGGCGAGATTTTCAACAGACGCACAATGAGCGAGTCCATGTCCTCCTCCAAGAGCCTGAAGTGACGAGCCCATTCAGCCGCCTCTTCGAGTCTTACTTCTTCGTCGCTGTGCCAGCGAATCGGATGAAACAGCAGCGTCGAATGAGCCGTAACATAACGTTCCTCGCACGCGGCAAATGGAAGAATCGTTGCTGAACTACATTCTCCCGCGACGACGCCGATCGCCCGCAGGCCGCGCAGCTTGATGACGGACGCCAGTGCTAGTCCGCAGTAAATACTTCCTCCACCGCTGTCAAAAAAGATCGTCCCGCGGCTGTTGCGTGGAACTTCCATGAGTTCCTGAAACAGTTCCGTTTGTTTGTCGGTCAGATCGCCAAATATCCCAATCTCCCACTCGGGTTCTTTCGGTCGCTTCGACATCGACCATGCACCGGGAATTGGATAGGGCTTCAGAAGAGAGCCTTCTTCGTCAGCGGTCGGTTTCTTTTTCGGGCGAATCATTGAGGTGTCATCGTTTCTGGTGACAATGAGGACGGCGTAAAGTGGTCGGGCTTTTAGCCGTCCGATTGCTCGACTGCAACTCGCCGAGCGATACGATGCACTCCTCCGCAAAGAATCGTGGTTCGTTCCTTTTCAAAATCTCAACCAAGGAGCTGCTCGTGACTCACTTCCGTTTTGTTCCTTTGATCTTAATGGCATTCGGACTTTTGACGTTTTCAACAAGTAGCCATGCGGCAGACGGAGTGAAGCTGACTCGAAATGCTGACACAGTCGCAGTCTCGGTCAACGGCCAAGACTTCAGCACGTACCACTTTGCGAAGACGCTGCCGAAGCCGTTTTTCTCACCCGTTAAAGCGGCTGATGGGACGCAATTGACTCGCCCGATCGTCGGCGAGGACTACAAAGGGGACCATCCACATCACAAGGGAATTTGGGTCTCGGTTGACGAAGTGAACGACATCAAGTTTTGGGCTGAGAAGGGAAAGATCGAAAATCGCGGCGTCGATCTGATCTCCGCAGAAGGCAATCCGGCGAAATTCAAAGTCGAAAATCATTGGCTGGGAGAAGATGGAAACGCGGTTTTGGTCGAAACGACCATCATCTCAATCTTCGCCAATCGCATGTTGGCCTACGACATCTCGTTTCGCATGACGAGCGGAGATGTGCATTTCAAAGACACCAAAGAAGGCTTGTTCGGTGTACGAATTGCTGAATCGATGCGAGAAGACAAAGGAGCCGGGATCGTCACAAATGCAGACGGCAAGAAAGCCACCAAAGAGTGCTGGGGCCAACGATCTGCATGGGTCGACTACACCGGACCGGTCGACGGCAAGACGGTCGGCATCGCCGTCTTCGATCACCCGCAAAACTTCCGACCAAGCCGTTATCACGTCCGCAACTACGGCCTATTCTCAGTCAGTCCATTCGGCGAAGCGGCCTACACCAACGGCCAAGAAAAACCAGTCAGTGATGTCTTCAAGAAGGACTCCGTCGTACGACTGCGCTACGGCATCTACTTCCACTCCGGCGATGCGGCGGCATCGAATGTTGCACACGTCTACCAACAGTTTTTGAAGGCCGAATAAACTGCACTTCTTCGGGAGTAAGAACCATGTCCGTTATTACTTTGGCTGAAGCTCATGCTCAATTGCCGGAAATCATCCAGCAACTCCTCCCAGGCGAAGAAATCACAATTACTGAGCACGGAGAGCCTTTGGCACAAGTCAAGAAGGCCCAGCGACAGACGTGGCCATGTAAAGCCGGGAGTGCGAAACACAGCATCTTGCGGATCGCTTCTGATTTTGATGCTCCCCTCGACGAGTTTCAGGAATACATGAAATGATCCTGCTACTCGACACGCACACGCTGTTGTGGTTTTTGCGAGACGACCCGCTCTTGAGTATCGCGGCCAAGTCATTCATCGAAGACTCACAGAACCGAAAGCTGGTTAGCGTTGCCTCTTGCTGGGAGATCAGCATTAAAGTCGGCTTGCGCAAATTGGACCTCGCGGAAACAAGCCGGACATTGCTTGAGCGAGAGCTTCCCAAGAACAATTTTGAGTTGTTGCCAATCAGTCTAGGGCACGCCACTGCCGTTGAAACATTGCCTCAGCACCACAAAGATCCGTTCGACCGATTGTTGATTGCTCAATCTATCATCGAAGACATTCCGTTGGTCAGCGTTGATGAAAAATTCGACGCATATCCCGTCACACGACTTTGGTAATCAGTCAACAACGATGACTTACACCCGCATGGAATTGATGATCTGCTCCGCAGCTCGGTGGTTGGAAGATGGGGCGATGGTTGTCGTCGGTACGGGAGCACCGTGCGCTGCGGCGATGTTGGCTCAGAAGACAACCGCACCAAATCTCACTTTGCTGTTTGAAGCGGGCGGAGTTGGTCCACAGTTGCCACGAATGCCGATTAGCGTCGGTGATTCGAGGACGTTTTATCGCGGCCTGATGGCGACGAGCATGGCAGACATCATGGAGACTTGTCAGCGAGGGATGGTCGAGTACACGTTTCTTGGCGGGGCTCAAATCGACCAGTTTGGAAATCTGAACTCGACGCAAATCGGAACGGACTACGAACACCCGAAAGTCCGATTACCCGGAAGTGGCGGCGCGAATGATTTGGCCTCACTGTGCTGGAGAATCCTTGTCATTACACCACATGATCGGCGGCGTTTCGTGCAGAAATGCGACTTCGTCACAACGCCGGGATATCTGACGGGACCGGGGGCACGTGAAGCTGCGGGACTACCCGCGGGGACTGGACCATACAAGGTCATCACGGATTTGGCGGTGCTCGGCTATGACGATGCGACGAAGCGAATGCAGATTGAGTCATTGCACCCAGGAACCTCGATAGACGACGTACGCAGCCGAACCGGCTTTGAGTTACTGGTGCGAGATCCACTTGAAACGACTCTGGCTCCCGACGCAGAAATGCTCGACATCTTGAGACGAGAAGTTGATCCCTTGAGATACATCATCGGGCGAAACTGACCCGCGAAGTTTCTACTCGGAATCAAATAAACCACGCATGTTTCAACGACACCGTCCGAATCGCGATGAATTCAGCTTTGAATTGTCTGCCGAAGCGATCACTGTCCGTATTCGCTGGTTCGGTTTAGCGATCGGCTATGCGCTCGTCAATTTGATGGATCGCAGCGTCACGATTTCGCATTCGGCGCTGCCCGCTGGACTCTCGAATCAGCAGATTCTCAACGGAATCCTGACACTCGGCGCGGCCTACGCAATCGCTGACACATATTTCAGTTTGCGTGGCCGAGTCTTCCTCAGCAATTGGCCGATCGTCGTTTCGATCATGGAGGCATTGTTTATTGGAGTGTTGTGTCACTTCGATGAAGGACTCGAAAGTCCGTTTCGCTTTTACTACTTCCTTTCATTGCTGGTCTGTGCCTTTCGGTATTCAAAACCAATTACGTTTTCAACGTTTGTTTTGCACGCGCTAAGCTATGTGCTGCTCGCTGTCGCCACTTCACCACACTCCACCAACGACCCGACCCGTGTCACACTCATGCTGATTTGGCTCGGATGGGTCACGTGGGCCAGCACTTCGCTTGCTGGTTTGCTTCAGGTCGCCAGCCGTCGACTCGGGTTCCTTAACGACGAACTCCGAAAAAATCAGCGAGAGCTTGAGCAACGTATCGACGAACGAACCAATGATCTGAAAGAGTCTCAAGCACTCGTTGTTCAACAAGAAAAACAAGCAGCATTTGGGCTACTCGCAGCTGGGATCGCTCATGAAGTCGGCAATCCGCTAGCGGGAATCAGTTCGGTCATTCAATTGCTCAATCGTCGCGACGTCGATGACTACACCCGCGAGCGATATCAAATGGTCGACGATCAACTTCGACGTATTCAACGCACCCTACGAGAACTCATCGACTTCAGCCGTCCAGCCACACTCGAACGCAGCCAGTGCGATGTCCAAGAACTGATCGAAGCATCGTTGAACATCGCAAAGTACTACAAGCGGCGGAAGAACAAACAGATCGTCACGCGATACGCCGAAGGTCTCCCCAAGATCAACGCCGTGCGAGATCAATTGGTTCAGATTTTTTTGAACTTAATCCTCAATGCAATGGACGCAACTGCGGAAGGTGGCACGATCGAAATTGCTTCGCAACAAGACGGCGATCGCTTACGAGTCTCGATTCGCGACGATGGTCACGGTATTACCGAAGCCGACCAGTCCCGACTGTTTCAGCCCTACTTCACAACCAAAGATACAGGAACTGGCTTAGGACTCTTCGTCTGCAAGCTGATCGTCGAACGCAACGAAG
>CAIJTL010001516.1 GCA_903823545.1 uncultured Planctomycetaceae bacterium | reverse complement strand
GGCATAGACGTCGGCGGCCACAACATACGGCTCGACTTTGTACGTCGCGATCTGTCGTGATGTGGAGCCGTGGTTGATTGGATTGATCATCCCAAACAATTCCCAAGCGCGGCGGTGGTCTCCCAATTCGGCGAAGGCCATGACGGTCCAGATAGCGGCGTGAGTGTATTGCCCACCATTTTCTCGGACGCCAGGGACGTAGCCTTTGATGTAGCCGGGATCTAATGCAGACTTGTCGAACGGCGGATCGAAGAGCTGGATCAGTGAGCTATCGCGCCGAACGAGTCGGCGATCGACGGCATCCATTCCCAAACGAGAACGCTCGGGGTTGTTGGCACCTGATAACACGGACCAACTTTGAGGCAGCGAATCGATCTGACATTCGATGTTGGCGGCCGCACCAAGCGGTTCGCCGTTATCGAAGTAAGCTCGTCGATACCACTCACCGTCCCAAGCGTGTTGCTCGATGTTCTCACGGAGGCGTGCAGCCTCCGTATCACAGCGTTCGGAAAAGCTGAGGTCTCCTCGTTTGAGCGCGAGTTCCGAGAATTGTTTGAGGATGTCGGTCAAGAAGAACGCCAGCCAAACGCTTTCTCCTTTTCCTCCTTCACCAACGAGATTCATGCCGTCATTCCAATCGCCGCAACCGATCAGTGGCAGACCATGCTCGCCGAAACGAAATCCATTGGTGATCGCTCTGACGCAGTGTTCGTAGAGCGTGCCACTCTCATCTGAGCGAGTCGGAAGATCGTAATATGCGTCCTCATCGAGCTTGACCGGACGGCCTTCGAGGAACGCGACGCTTTCGTCAAGGATGCCGGTATCACCAGTCCCTGCGACGTAGCGGCAAGTGATCAGTGGCAGCCACAGGAAGTCGTCGGAGAAGTGCGTTCGGACTCCACGACCGAGCGGCGGGTGCCACCAATGTTGGACGTCCCCTTCGCGAAATTGATGAGCCGCGCAACGCAGTAAGTGCTCGCGGATCAGTTGTGGCTCCGAATGGAGAAGCGCGGCCACATCCTGCAATTGATCGCGGTAACCAAAGGCTCCGCCTGATTGATAGTAGCCGCTTCTTGCCCAGATTCGGCACGACAACGTTTGATAAAGTAGCCAGCCATTCGCCATGAAATTGACGGCAGGATCGGGGGTTTCAACGTGAACCGCTCCCAATGTTCGCTTCCAGTAATCCCAAACTCCTTCCAACGCACGACGAGCATTATCTGGCCCGCGGAATCGATGCACCAATTGTCGGACGTCTTCAATGTCGCGACCGACCCCCAACGTAAAGACGATCTCACGTTCGCGGCCATCTGCCAGTTCAAAGGGAACTTGCATCGCACCGCAGGGATCAAACCCCGCACCCACTTTGCCGGAAAGTCGAGTGCGCGACATCGCAGCGGGCTTCGCCAAACGACCGTTGCGTCCCAGGAATTCAGTCCGATCGCCAGTAACGTTGCGATGGCTGTCTTGGACATCGATGAAGGCGATTCGGTCAGGAAACTCGATGCTGTAGGGATTGCGTGCCAGCAAAGCTCCGCTCTTAAGATCGATCTCGGTAACAACGTGCATCAGCGCTTTCGATCGCATCTCGCCAAGCACCCATTCGGAATACGCGGTCGCCGAAAGGCGTCGTGATCTCCCCGAGGTGTTCTTGACCTTCAGCACGGCGAATTTCACCGGAGCATCCATCGCGACATAGATCCACAGCTCCGAGGTGATGCCGTTTTCGGTGTACTCGAACACGCTGTAACCGAAGCCGTGTCGACAGACATAAGGCATCTTGCCGCGTACTGGTTGCGGAGTGGGGGACCAGAAGTGACCGCTCTCTTCATCGCGTAGATAGAACGCTTCGCCGCTGACGTCGGTCACCGGGTCGTTGTACCACGGCGTCAGTCGGAACTCATGCG
>CAIJTL010001515.1 GCA_903823545.1 uncultured Planctomycetaceae bacterium | reverse complement strand
ATCAATACGACAACTCGGTAACTTGGAGTAACGCGGCAAATCTGCCAGTAAGTAGTACACGAATCAAGACTTACGAATGCCCAAGTGCCCCGCGGCAAGCAAATCAGTTAGCAGCCTGTTGAAAAAGGTTAGATGTTGGATTTGCTCGTTGAGTGGTCGCGCTATAGTTCCCGGGGGTGGTAACTGGTGTGTCGAGGAATGGCAGGAGGCTGTGGCATGGCGATGGGGCATTGGAAACGCGAGCGGCAGCAGGAGCTGTGGGTGGCCACATCAGACGTGGCCCAGACGCCTCGGCATGTGTTTTATGAACGGCTCAATCAACTGCTGGCCGAAGCGAAGTTTGACGATTGGCTCGAAGAACTCTGCCGACCGCACTACGCCGAAAACGGACGCACCTCGATTTCCCCCGGTCAGTATTTTCGCATGCTCATGGTCGGGTATTTCGAAGACATTGGCTCCCAACGGGGAATCGCCTGGCGCTGTGCTGACAGTTTGTCGCTGAAGAAGTTTCTGGGTTGTACCGCGTCGGAGGCGACTCCCGAGCATTCCAGTCTCAGCAAGATCACGGCCCGACTTCCCGAAGAGGTCTATCGCAAAGCCTTTGCCTTCGTGCTGAAGGTAGTTCACGAACACGGCCTGCTGTCCGGCAAAACTCTGGGAGTTGACTCGACCTCGCTGGAAGCCAATGCCGCCCTGAAGTCCATCGTGCGTCGTGATAGCGGCGATGATTGGCTGGCTCACTTGAAGGTGTTAGCGGCTCAGGAAGGGATTGAAATCACGTCCCGAGCGGACGCCGTGCGGTTCGACAAGCAACGTGCCAAGCAGGGTCAGAAGAAAGTTTCGAACGACGATTGGGAGTCACCCTCGGACCCCGACGCGCGGATTACCAAGATGAAAGACGGCTCGACACACCTGGCGTATAAAGCTGAGAACGCGGTGGATCTTGATACGGAAGTGATTACCGCCGCCGAGATTTATGGCACCGACGAAGCGGACTCAGGGACTCTGGAGTACACACTGCACCGAGCGTTGGAGAACCTCACGCAAGTCGATGACCAGTTGCGGTGTCGCGAAGTGGTCACTGATAAGGGCTATCTGAAAAACGAAACTCTGCCGGTCATCAGCCGGATGGGCGAGGGCCTGCGGACCTATCTTTCAGAACCACTTTCGCCCCACGGTCGCACGTGGATTGATAAGCCGACCGAGCAAGAGCAGGCGTATCGCGCGAACCACCGTCGCGTCACCGGTGAACGTGGCAAACGTCTTCTGCGCCTACGTGGCGAAATCGTGGAACGCAGCTTTGCGCACACCTGCGAAACGGGTGGAGGACGCCGGACGTGGTTGCGTGGCATCGAGAAAGTGCAGAAGCGTTACTTGATACTCACCCTGTCTCATAACCTGGGATTAATCCTCAGAAGCCTGATCGGAGCCTCGAAACCGCGAGCGTTCGCTCTGTTCCAGAGTTTGCGCACTTGTTGTGATGACCTCAGAGTCGCGCTCTCATTCACCCTGCGGTCGATTCTTAACGGCCGTCGCTCAGCACGGGAGTTGGAACACTTCAGCCTGTCGCATTTGATTCAGTCTCAGTCCTTGAGAAATCCAGCTTTTTCAACAGGCTGTTAGGGTGCGTTGATCATGGAAGATCAATCTCCGTCAGCAGGATGTCCTGGTTGTGAAAGCGCCCTCAAACGCATTGCCGCGTT
>CAIJTL010001514.1 GCA_903823545.1 uncultured Planctomycetaceae bacterium | reverse complement strand
GCCTGCGAGATCGGTTGCACCGCTGACATCCACATCCACATCCGCTTGTTCGACGTCGGCATCCGCCACTGTGTAGCTGAAGGTGTAGACCGTGCCCGATATATCCCACGAACCGCTTCCCAATGTCAGCGTGCTGGCCACCGACGGCGTGAACGTGATCGTCGGCGTCGTGCCGGTGTCCATCGTCTCGCTGTAGGTTGCCGTCACCGTGAAGGTGCTCAACGCATCCGCCTCGTTAATCAACGCATCGCTGATCGCCAACGTGACGGTCGGAGCGAATGCCTCTTTCAGGACGATGTCGTTTCCTGTGCCGCCATCGTAAAAGATTTTGAAATCGCCGCCTAAGACTGGCGTCCCACTGGCGGGACTCGTGCTGCCGGTTGTGGGATTGGCGGACGTGTTGTTGATGAGGGTCACAATGGTGCCGTTGGCGGGTGTGCCAACGACGTTGTTGGTGAAAGTGAGCGTGGCTCCGCTCAAGTCCACGGTGCCATTGATGACGTATTGATCGTAATCAGCGCCAGCAACGGCGTAGGTTGAGTTGACCTCGAAGTTGACGGTTCCGGTCGGCGTGAAATTGCCGTTGATGGTCATGACGCCGGGACTGTTGCCTGGTGAGAAAGTGCCTGCACCGACGACGTTTCCGGTGATAGTCCCAATTCCGTGCAACGCGCCGTTGGGATCAACGGTGACGTCGCTCGTGATTGAGCCGTTCACAGCCAGTACGCCAGACGTCACGAGCGTTGCACCCAGATACGTGTTGGTTCCACCGAGGCTGTAGCTCGAGTTCGCGCCGCCAGCGATGGTTAGTCCTCCGGGGCCACTGATTACACCCGGGAATCCCGAATTGGAATTCACGGGCAGGTTGAGCGTTAGCGTCGCAGTGCCGAGCGTCACGCTGCCGAGCGGGAAGCCAAACACGCTGCTCAACGTTTCGTTAGTGCCATTCAAATCGAGTGTCGCCGCCCCGGCGACCAGCACTCCGGACGAGTTGTCCACAATCGCGGCACCGCCCGCCAAACGCAGCGTGCCCACGAACACGATAGACATGCCGGTATATGTGTTTGTGCCGGAAAGTTCGAGTACGCCCGCGCCAGACTTGGTTACCCCACCCGTGCCGCTGATCACGGCCGTCATCGCGCCATCGTTGTCGGCCAACCTCCATGTACTGCCAGCCGAACCGTGATTCACTGCGGCGGCGTAGGTGATCGTGCCACTCGAACTGGCGTCGTCATCGGCCGTGAGCGACACCGTGCCGCTGTTTGTCGTGATCGTGCCCGACGTATTCGAGCTGATGTCATCATCCGCCTTGAGCGTTATCGCACCGGCGGCGGTGGTCAACGACGCGTTGACGATGATGTCGCCCACATCACCACCTTGTGCATCGAGCAGCAAATTTCCGATCCCCGTGGTCGAGATGGCATTGCTGACAGTGAGGCTGCCGGCCATCGTCGTCAGCGTCACGTCGCTCATGCTCGTCGACGCGCCAGCTACGCCATCGAAACTGCCGATTGTCAGCGAGTTCGCATTGGTGAAGGTGATTTCTCCGCCGCTGGCACCGATAGAGATCGCGAGATTTGAGACGTCTGTCGTCGAGTCGGTGATATTCACAGCTCCGTTCGCATTGATCGCGAGATTCGCGACTCGGATTCCGCCCGCTGTACCAGTCACGGTCG
>CAIJTL010001513.1 GCA_903823545.1 uncultured Planctomycetaceae bacterium | reverse complement strand
CTAGTGGTTGGACAACTTGAGATTGCGGGGTAGACCGGCTCTCCAGGGCCGGTCATTCGGGCCTGGAGACCCGAACTACGACCCCGCAATCTCAAGTTGTTCGACCACTAGGTAGAAGACATAGAGCGGTGGCGATATTCGGTCTTGCCGCTCGGTGGCTCAAACCCTCTACTCTCGCACCGTTGTGAACCCTGGCAGCAAACGATTGGCGAGCGAGCTTCGCATGAAAATACCGACGCAGTTTCTGGAACGCCTGTCCGAATTGATGACCCCGGCGATTTGTTGCGCGTTCATCATTCATCTGGTGGTGTTCGTCATGCTGTGGATGGCGTATCGGCACAACTTGAGAACGATCGCGCAGACGTTGGAAGACTTCACTCGCGGACTGCGGCATCGGAGCGTCCTGGATCGGAACGTGCATCTGTCCGATCAGATCGAAGCATTTCTCACGGATGTGAAAGACGCCTTGGACACACCAGCTCGCGCAGACGATCGACAGCAATTGGCCGTGCGAATGAGCATCTTGGATGAGAAGCGGCGTTACCTCCACGCACTGCGGTTCGAGACGATCTACAACGTCTGGCGTTCGATGATCGAAACATATCCGCTTGCTGGAATGCTTGGCACGATCTTGGCCATCGGGGCTGCTCTTCAAGAAGGAAGTAAGACCGGGGGCGCGAGTGTCAGTTCCATCGTGCGTCATTTTGGGGAATCAATTTGGGCGACCTTCGCAGGCTTGGCAGCGGCAGTCGTCTTGATCTTCTTAAATAGCTGGATCGAACCAGCGTTCACGCGGCTCTCTGAAAGTCGCGGGCAGGTTCGAGATTTGATCGCTCGCGCGAAGCGTGAGCTGGCAATCTCGCTCTCTGGCGGAGGTCCCACAACTGGAGGGCCAGCGGCGGGAGGTCCAACATGACGATGCCCCGTCGCAAAATCACATTGCAGTTGATTCCGCTGTTAGACCTGATGTTGGTCGTGCTCTTCTTGCAGTTCCTGGAAATGAACGAGCTGACTCACAAGCAAGAGGAGGCGGCAGCTCAAGCGATCACGGACATCGAACAGCAGCGCGAGGAACTGAAGGCGGAACGCGATTCGATTTCTGCTGAGCGTCGCGAGGCCGAACAGGTTGTCGAAAAAGCGTTCGATCAACGCGATCTCGTCGGTCAACTCGCCGCCGAACTTTTTAATCTGCCGGATGCCACGATCGAGCGATTGCTCAAACAACGCTTTCCAGAAGATCCTCCCGACGCCGATGAAGTCGCCGCGATGCAGGAAGAGTTTCACAAGCTCAAGGGGCGGCGTGGGCAAGAAGTCGTCAAACACTTGTTGACGTTCAATGAACTCCGCAAGCGTTGCGATGTGTGGGAGCTGTATGTCTCCGAGACGGGAGTCACGACTTTAAGGGCCGGTGCCGATGACGCATCCTTTCGAGCAGAAACGCCGGAGTCATTTTCGGCACGATTGTTCGATCGCTATCGCATGCTGCCGCAACCCAAAAGTTTGGTGTTGGTGGTGCTGTCATACGGTGATGTCCGCGCCTCAACTTATGAAGCCGCTTTGAATGGATTGCCGCTGGCCATCGACCGACTGCAAACAGATGCCGCCGGTCGAACTCGATTCGAGTACGCCGTTCTCGGTTACGATCCGAAGCGTCCCAACAAACGATAACGTGAAGGGTTGAAACAACCCCCAATGCTTACATTAACGGCAACGCGATAGCGTCCGGTTCTTTTACGAACGAAATCATTCAGCCTCAGCGCGTTTTGGCTGATTTCAGAAGTAGAATTTGGATTCATCCGCCTGAAGCATCTATTGGGTTGGAGGAATGTGGACATGCCGTTCTCCTTGGGAGTT
>CAIJTL010001512.1 GCA_903823545.1 uncultured Planctomycetaceae bacterium | reverse complement strand
CGTCCGAAGAGGCACTGAAAGCAGTCCAATCCGAACGCGAATTGCTGAGGGAAGAACTCAATGCCTTGCGCGGTCCCGCTGCGAATCCTGATGGGACGAAGTCTGACGCAACATCGCCAACGGGTGAGTCCAAGTCCAACGCAACCGACAAGACGAGTCCCGCAAAGTCAGACGTAAAGCCGATCACTCCCAAAAGATTGGGCGCGATCTATGACAGCATGCCGACCGAGGTTGTTGCGGATGTCCTGCAACAGCTCACAAAACAGGGGCGTGACATGGTCGTTGTCGAGATCTTACAAAGCATGAAAGACAACCAAGCGGCCAAAGTCCTCGCCGCGATTGCCTCTGCTGATCCAGCGAAAGCCGCATCGCTGACGGAAATGCTCAAACGCTGAAGAGCATTGCGCTGGTGAGCCGAGTGGGGGAACTCAACGGCACTCACTTTGTCGCCTTTCGCTCCGCGACAAGGACGTTCTTTCGCGGAGCGAAGGACGACAATCGTTGAACTCGCTCGCCAAAGCGAGTGCCATTGGGCTCACAGTGTCTGGCTCGCGTATTCATGTGGCGTGTCACACGGCTTTTCGACCGCTCTAATCGCTCTGATCGGCAACGTTGTTGCCATTTGACAACGTTGTGAAAATTCAACGGTTAGAGAAACAAAAGGAATCAAGTGGAGTTCAACAGCCTCGATTCATCAGTGGCCGAGCGTGAGAAGGGTCTCGAACTCGGCTCAGTTGTCACAACAGATGATCGAGGAGTTGCCGCATGGAGACTGAGGACGACATCGTCAAGGAATTTCTGGTTGAGAGCTACGAGAACCTCGATCGACTCGACCAAGACCTTCTTGCTTTGGAAGAAGCTCCTGACAATCGTGACAAGCTCAGCAGCGTGTTCCGCGCCATTCACACGATCAAAGGGACATCTGGTTTTCTGGCGTTCAATAAACTCGAACATGTAACACACGTCGGCGAGAGCCTGTTGGTCTTGTTGCGTGATGGAAAAATGCGGCTCAACGGCGTAATTGCCAATGGCCTGCTGGCGATGGTTGATGCCGTTCGCAAGATCATGGCCAACATCGAAGCGGGTCAAGGAGAAGGTGACGCCGATTACGCGGATCTCGTAACGACGCTCGAAAGATTGCAGGTCACTGGCGGTGTCGAGACTGCTGAAACGATTCACGAAGAGACCGAAGCGCAGCGAGTCTCTGAAGTCCTCGAAACCATCGCAGCTCAAGTTGCGGAAGACATCGAACGGGACACCGTTGCGGTCGCAGTGGCTGCCCCGGCGAAACGAGCAAAGAGCACGAAGCGACGTAAGAAATCGGGCGGCAATGACGACACAGTCGTCGCTCAACACGCGACGTCCATCGTCGAACGTGACAGCGCCAGCCCGTCAGTTTTGTCGCCAATTCAGAGAGGCGGTGACCCTGCCCCGCTCGTCAACAAAGCGAACTCTTCAGTCCCGACGAGTGATAACAGTGATTCGGCCGACAAGTCACCAGCTCAATCGTCGGTCTCGGATTCTTCGGTACGAATCGACGTCAGCTTGCTCGACAAATTGATGAATCTTGTCGGTGAATTGGTCCTCGCCCGCAATCAAATATTGCAATACAGCCGATCGACAGAAGACGCCACGATTACAGCCGCCTCCCAACGGCTGAACCTGATTACGACCGAGCTGCAAGAAGGAGTCATGAAGACTCGCATGCAGCCGATCCAGAATGCCTGGAACAAACTACCGCGAGTCGTTCGCGACTTGTCGGCTCAGCTCGGCAAGCACATCCAAGTGAAGATGGAAGGTGCTGACACTGAACTCGACAAAACAATCTTGGAAGCGATCAAAGATCCGCTGACGCACATCGTTCGGAACTCCGTCGATCACGGCATCGAAGCTTCCGAAGTTCGAGTGGCCAATGGTAAGCCCGCCGAAGGAACATTGTGGCTGCGAGCTTTCCATGAAGGGGGGCAAGTCAACATCGAAATCAGCGATGACGGCGGCGGAATCAACCTCGAACGGGTCAAACAAAAGGCGCTCAGCCAAGGAATGATCAATCCCGAACAAGCCATCGGCATGACCGAGCGTGAGTTGACGAACTTGATCCTGCTCCCAGGTTTCTCGACGGCCGCAACAGTGACGAACGTTTCCGGCCGCGGTGTCGGAATGGACGTTGTGAAGACGAACGTCGAACGGATCGGTGGGACGTTGGACATTCACAGCGTACTTGGCAAAGGGACAACGTTGCGGATCAAGATTCCGCTAACATTGGCGATCGTACCCGCGCTGACGGTGGTCTGTGGCGGCAATCGATTTTGCATTCCGCAAGTCAATCTTCTGGAACTCGTGCGGCTCGACGGTGATCGAGTTCACAACGAAATTGAATTG
>CAIJTL010001511.1 GCA_903823545.1 uncultured Planctomycetaceae bacterium | reverse complement strand
GTGCCGATTGGTTGCGCGACTTCCTCAAGAACCCCGGCCACGCTCAGTTCTACGGCGAGAACAATGCGATGCCCGCATTCGGCGATCGACTCAGCGAGAAAGAGCTCGGACTGCTTGTTCGCTGGATGGTGGGTGATTTCGAGTAGTTGGTTCAAAACGTGACACAGGCAACAGCCTGTGTTTTTCTGAGCTTCACGCAGGGAGAATGCATAGGCGAGCCGCCTGTGCCATGTCACCATGATTCTAGTTGCTGGACTAACTCCTGCGTGGCAACAGATCGCGGTGCTCGATCGATTGCAAACTGGTGAGGTTAATCGAGCTCGTGAAGTGCATTGGTGCGCTTCGGGGAAGGTGCTCAACCTCGGTCTCGCGTTGACTCAATTGAAATCGCAGGTTCTTGTTGCCTCTCGCACTTTATCGCTGATCGGTAGCGGTCCAGCGAACGTTGCGTTGCGGCATGATATGCAGCAACTCGGCGTTGATGTTCGTTGGGTCGCAGCGACTGCTCCGCAGCGAGTCTGTACGACTCTTCTTGATCGACAATCGGGTTCGACGACTGAGATTGTCGAAAACTTTCCACCTGCAACTCAGCAAGAGTTGGACGCGTTCGTGACGGCCTTTGCGGAAGAGGCTGCTCAACCAAATGTCCAATTTGTGGTGCTGACAGGCTCGCTACCGCAAGGGGCTCCGTCTGATTTTTATCTGACCTTGTTGGAACAGACAGATGCCAAAACGATTCTCGACTTTCGCGGTCCAGAACTGCTGGCCGCACTCGCTCGAAAGCCGTTTCTCGTGAAGCCCAATCGCGAAGAATTGGGACACACGGTAGGCCGAGTGTTAGTCGATGACGTCGATGTTTGGCAGGCGATGGCGGAGTTGAACTCACTTGGCGCCGAATGGGTTGTCGTGACGAACGGCCCAGGCGAAATCTTTGCGACTCATGACGACGAGCGACTTCGATTCATGCCGCCGACTGTGGAAGTGGTGAACCCCATCGGTTGCGGCGATTGCTTTACTGCTGGGCTCGCGTGGTCACTGCATCAAGGCCATGCGATGCGGCGGGCCATCCAAATTGGGATCGCAGCTTCCGCCGAGAATGCCACACAGTTGTTGCCCGCTCGATTGGTGGGACCGTTTGAGATCGATGCCTCTTGCCATTCGAGCAATTCCACCGGAACGCGATAGGCGTTGCGCCTTTGCTCTCCGGCATAGCTGGATTCGCAAGAATTCAGCCTTTTCGGTAGCCAAGACGAATCTGAATTCTTGCGAAGTCAGCTACATAATCGCGACTGCGCAATTTCAAAAAATGCCAGCGAGAGTCTCCGAAAGTCCCGTGTGGGATGTCCCTTGCTCACGTTTCAGGTTTCTCTCCAATTCGGTCCAACCAACAGCGTTCAATCATCTGCCAGTCACTCAATTGCTGGCGTTTGCGCTGGGCCACTGCGCGACCGCGTTGACTGCTTGGTGGATCAACGGATCAATCGCAGTTGAAGGTGTCACGTCGAATTTTGTCGTCTCGGGGTTGTAGCCATGTCGGCTGTTGAAGAGCACTGCCCAGCAGAAGCCATCGTGACGGCGCACCAAGATGGTCGATGTGCCGTCGAGCGAACCGGTGTGCCAGACGTTGAGCTTCTTGGCGGCGGAGGCGTTGTGCTCTTGTTCGACTTCACGCACCATCCAGCCGAGTCCGTAATACGTCTTGCTCGTTTCGCCCGCTTCATTCAAACCGGCGGCTCCAGCGGGACGCGACCACATCGCGTTGAGGCTATTGGCATTCAAGAGCGATGTCGTCTGACACGGTTCCAACGACATCGCGAGCCGGACTAAATCGGGAGCACTCCCGGTCCATCCTCCGTGAGCGTCCATGGCTTCTAAGTGCCAACCGCCGTACGGCCAAGGCACTTGTTGACCGACGTTCGGGGCGAAAACGCTTGGGCCGGTCGCCCCTTTCGCTCCGTAGTAGGTGACTTCGTCAGTATGGCGATGTTCTTTCAAAGTCCGTCCGAGGCAAATGTGTTTCAAACAAAGCGGGTTCAACACTCGTTTGGCGATGCTCTCGCCATACGGAATACGGTCGATCGCTTCGAGGACTCGGCCGAGCAAGCAGTAGCCGAAGTTGGAATAGGCGTAGCGCTCACCGGGATTGAAGTCGAGCGGCTTCTGGAGCATCACTCGGATAATGTGTTCGGGTTTTGC
>CAIJTL010001510.1 GCA_903823545.1 uncultured Planctomycetaceae bacterium | reverse complement strand
CGGAATCACGTCTGTCTGCAAAGCTCGGTCGCCGGTTGGAATCGCTGCACTCCAAACGTCAACGAGATGGGCTGACGAAGGACGAACGAGAAGAGGCTCGCCGATTGACCGAGCAGTATGAGCGTGGCTTGTTGATTCGGGCTCATGCTGCCGCATTGCTCAAGACTCGCGGCCACGATGTCTCACGATTGCTGACGAAATGAGCCGATCGCATATTCCCAAATCGCTCCGCGAATTGGTGACCGAGGATTCCGGAAGCCGCTGCGGATATTGCCTGAGTTCTCAAGCCGTGGCGGGCACGGCTTTCGAGATGGATCACGTCTTCCCGGAATCGCTGGGCGGACGGACTGAGCGTGAGAATCTCTGGCTGTGTTGTGGGGGATGCAACGACCGTAAAGGAAATCGGACGTCGGCGATCGACGACATTACGGCAAAGCGAGTCCGCCTCTTTCATCCGCGGAATGAAAATTGGTCTGACCATTTTCAGTGGGTTCAAAACGGCGAGATAATTGAGGGCCGAACGCCCATTGGACGTGCGACGGTGATAGCCTTGGAATTGAATCGTCCGCTGCTCGTGGCCGCACGTCGCGAGTGGATTGGTGTTGGCTGGCATCCACCCAAACCACAACGGCGTGTGCGCCGGCCACGCTAATGACCCGCCGAATTCAAAATCACGTTCCTGACAGCAAGCCGACCACGGCAGGACCAACTTGCTCCGTCGTTCCATTGCCGCCCAAGTCCGGCGTCCTCGGTCCGCCCGATGCCAAAAGGTCTTTCACCGCTTGATGAATACTCGCGGCAGCGACATCAAGACCCAAATACTCGAACATCATCGCGACGGACAGGATCGCAGCGAGCGGATTGGCGATGCCTTTGCCGGTGATGTCGGGGGCGGAGCCGTGGACTGGTTCGAACATACTCGGCGAACGGCGAGTCGGGTCGATGTTGCCGCTGGCGGCGAGGCCCATGCTGCCGACGATGATCGCGGAGAGATCGGTCAGTATGTCGCCGAAGAGATTGCTGGCCACGACCACGTCGAACGATTCGGGGCGGCGCACGAATTCCATCACGGCGCGGTCGATCAGTAGCGATTCGGTGGTGATCTGTGGGAACTCGGCGGCTACGCGAGCGAAGCATTCGTCCCACAGGACCATGCCGTAGCCTTGAGCGTTGCTCTTGGTGATCGACGCGACGCGCTGCTTTGGCCGAGTCGCCGCTTTCTCGAACGCCGCGCGGATGATGCGTTCGCAGCCTTTGCGAGTGAACACGCTCGTTTGAATCGCCGACTCTTCAGGCATCCCGCGATACAGGAAGCCGCCGATGTTGGCGTATTCCCCTTCGGTGTTCTCGCGGAAGACGAGCATGTCGATGCTGCCTCCCGGCTTGTTCCGCAGCGGGCTATCGACGCCGGGATACAGGTACGCCGGCCGCAAGCAGACGCACTGATCGAACCGCCGCCGAATCGGCAACAGCAACCCATTGAGCGTCACGTGATCCTGTACGCTCGGATGCCCGACCGCACCTAGCAAGATCGCATCGAACCCGGCCAGCGTGTCGAGGTAATCGGCCGGAGCCATCCGCCCGTTTTGAAAGTAGTAATCGGTCCCCCACGGAAAGTGAGTCCACTCGCACCGAGCGTCCGACTTCGGAGCCGCCACATCGGCAACTCGGATCGCTTCGCGAATGACTTCGGGACCAATG
>CAIJTL010001509.1 GCA_903823545.1 uncultured Planctomycetaceae bacterium | reverse complement strand
GACGAAGATGCTCAAGAAGTCGTGCTCGAAAACTGCCGCATTCTGATCTACGAAGAGAAGATCACTGCTGCTCGCGACTTAGTGCCGCTGCTGGAGAAGACCTCCAAGGCTGGCGTGCCGTTGTTGATCATCGCTGAAGACCTTGAAGGTGAAGCGCTGGCGACGTTGGTCGTCAACAAAATGCGCGGCATCCTCAAGGTTGCGGCTGTGAAGGCTCCAGGTTACGGCGATCGTCGCAAGGCGATGCTCGAAGACCTCGCGGTGCTGACTGGCGGCAAGGCGATCTTCAAGGACCTGGGGATTAAGCTCGAAGCTGTCGAGTTGTCTGATCTCGGTGTTGCGAAGAAGATCATCATCGACGCCGAGAACACGACCGTTGTTCAAGGTGCGGGCAAGAAGGATGCGATCGCTGGTCGCTGTGCTCAGATTCGTGCTGAAGTCGAAAAGACTGACAGCGAATACGATCGCGAAAAGCTGCAAGAGCGTCTCGCGAAGCTCGCTGGCGGTGTTGCTCAGATCAATGTCGGAGCTGCAACCGAAACCGCGATGAAGGAACGCAAGGATTTGTTCGTCGACGCCTTGTCGGCAACTCGTGCTGCCATCGAAGAGGGGATTGTTCCGGGTGGTGGAGTCGCGTTGTTGCGAGCCTCTTCTGCTTTGGACAAACTCAAGCTCGGTGGCGATGAGCAACATGGTGTGTCGCTCGTGAGAAACGTGCTCGACATGCCGTTGCGAATGATCGCTGAGAACGCTGGTCTCGACGGTGCTGTGGTCGCGAATCGCGTCCGCAAGTCAACCGACGCGAGCTACGGCTACGACGCCTTGAACGAGCGATACGGCGACATGTTCGACTTTGGTGTTGTCGATCCAGTGAAGGTGGTTCGTTGTGCTCTGCAAAACGCAGCCAGCGTTGCCAATCTGCTGCTGACGACCGAGTGCATCATCGTCAACGAGCCAAAGAAGGATGACAAAGATCACCATCACGACGACCACCACGATATGGGTGGCATGGGCGGGATGGGTGGCATGGGCGGCGGCATGGGTGGCATGGGAATGCCCGGCATGATGTAGTCTGTCGCAATGCGTGTTTCTGATTTCTCAAATCTTAAGTTTGATATTTTTTGATAGGAGTTCGCAGCATGAAACTGAATCCTCTGGATGATCGTGTGGTCGTCGAACCGTTGAGTGCCGAGCAAACAACCGCTGGAGGCATCGTGCTTCCGGATAGCGCCAAAGAAAAGCCGCAACGCGGTCGCGTGATTGCGATCGGCCCAGGCCGGTTGCTCGAAAGCGGCGATCGTTGCCCAGTGGCGTTGGCCATCGGCGATGAAGTCCTCTTCGCGAAATACGGTGGCACCGACATCGAGATCGAGAAGAAGGAAGTCAAGATTCTCCGCGAGAGTGATATTCTCGCGAAGGTTGTGTAGTTCACAGAGACAACATCGGCGATCCGGGCGGCGTCAGCCCCCGGACATCGCTGATGGCTAACGAGAGTCCGGGTACTAACTTTGCTCGGCTTGCCGAATAATCCAATTACTTTCAAAGCGGTGCTGACACCGCACTCCAAAGAAATTCAAGGAGCCTTCCGTGGCTAAGCAACTTCTGTTTGATGACCGAGCGCGGCTGAAATTGCAGCGCGGTGTGAAGCAGTTGGCCGATGTGGTCGCGGTCACGATGGGGCCGACCGGCCGAAACGTGATCATCGACAAGAGCTTTGGAAACCCCGTCGTCACGAAAGACGGCGTGACGGTTTCTAAGGAAGTCGAACTCGAAGACCCGTACGAGCACATGGGTGCGAAGTTGGTCAACGAAGTCGCCACCAAGACCAGCGATATCGCCGGTGACGGAACGACAACAGCGACTGTTTTGGCGCGAGCCATCTACGACGAAGGTCTCCGTTCAGTCTCGATGGGTGCCAACCCGATGGTTGTGCGTCGCGGGATTGAAAAGGCTGTCGAAGCGGCAATCGCTCACCTGAAGTCGATGGTTAAGCCTGTCACAAGCAAGGCCGAGATCGCTCAAGTCGGTGCCATTTCCGCCAACAACGACAAAGCGATTGGCGACTTGCTCGCCGATGCCATGGAGAAGGTTGGCCGTGACGGTGTCATCACCGTTGAAGAAGGCAAAGGCAACTCCACAACGTTGTCGCTCGCCGAAGGAATGCAGTTCGACAAGGGCTACATCAGCCCGTACTTCGTCACCAGCCCGACCGACATGAAGGTCATTCTGGAAGACTGCTTCATCCTGATGTTTGAAAAGAAGATCTCCAACCTGCGCGATATGTTGCCGGTGTTGGAAAAGGTCGCGACGTCGGGCAAGCCGCTGTTGATCGTCGCTGAAGACGTCGATGGCGAGGCACTGACTGCTCTGGTCGTCAACAAGCTGCGAGGCGTGCTGCAAGTCGCTGCCGTGAAGGCTCCTGGCTTTGGTGATCGTCGCAAGACGATGCTCGGCGACATGGCTGTGCAGACTGGCGGCCAACTGATTTCCGAAGACCTCGGCATCACTTTGGAAAGCGTCGAACTGAAGCAACTCGGTCGCGCCAAGAAGGTTGAGATTACCAAAGACAACTGCACGATCATTGATGGTGCTGGCGATCAGAAGCAGATCAAGGCTCGCGTCGATCAGATCCGCACACAGATCGAAGGAACGAAGAGCGAGTACGATCGCGAGAAGTTCCAAGAACGATTGGCCAAGATGACCGGCGGCGTGGCGATCATCTCTGTTGGTGCTGCGACCGAAGCCGAAATGAAGCAAACCAAAGCCCGCATGGAAGACGCACTCCATGCGACGCGAGCCTCTGTCGAAGAGGGAATCCTCCCCGGCGGTGGCGTGGCATTGCTCCGTTGCATCGATCCGATCCGCAAGGTGAAGGCGAAGGGCGACGAGCAAATCGGCATCGAGATCGTCTGCCGAGCGTTGGAGGCTCCGATCCGTCAGATCGTCCAAAACTGTGGTGTGGACGGTTCGGTTGTGGCCGACGAAGTTCTGCAAAAGGACACGAACATCGGCTACAACGCCAACAACGGCGAGTACGTCGACATGTTCAAAGCGGGCATCATCGACCCAGCCAAGGTCGTGATCAGCGCCTTGTCCAACGCCGCCCAG
>CAIJTL010001508.1 GCA_903823545.1 uncultured Planctomycetaceae bacterium | reverse complement strand
GTCGATACCACCATCGGTGAGAGTCAGCATCGCCATTGCGCGAGCACATTCGAGGAAGACCACTTCGTTGAGCGTCGTCAGCGCTTGTAACGGAGTGTTTGACCGAGTTCGTTTCACGCAAGCAAAGTCAGCATTCGGAGTGTCAAAGTTGGTCAACATCGGATACGGAGTTGAGCGACGGCGGAACGTATAAAGCCCGCGGCGATAACGATCGAGACCGGTTTCTTCGGTCCACGTGAAGGGACCGTAGCTGGCGGGGGGCAGATACAAGAACGCAGGAGACGGCGAAAAGATCGCGGCTCCACCAAGTCGTTCGTTGAGCAATCCGCTGGCCGCTAATGCGATGTCTCGAACGATCTCGCCTTCAACTCGAACTCGCGGGAATCGAGCAAGCAGACGATTGAATTGATCCTTTTCAAACAGTTCCGGAGTGACGCGACTGCTCTGTCGGTACGTGGCACTGAGCGTGATGAGTCGGTGCAAATGCTTGAGGCTCCAGCCATGATCCATCAACTCGACGGCCAGCCAATCGAGCAGTTCCGGATGACTTGGCGGATCAGCTTGCACGCCGAGATCTTCGCTCGTACTGACGATGCCGGTGCCGAAGTATGCCTGCCAAATTCGATTGGCGATGACTCGCGCGGTCGTCGGGTTTCGACGATCGGTCATCCAACGTGCGAACGTCAGTCGGTTCCCGCTTGCACCACTTGGTGAGCCGGAGGGCGTCAGCCCCCGGACATCATTTGTTGTTATCGGCTGTCCGGGGGCTAACGCCTCCCGGCTCACCGAGGCGTTGAGAAACTCCGGGAAGCCCGGCTTCACAGATTTGCTCGGCTTCAAGAAGTCGCCTCGCATTAAGACGCGTGTGTCACGCGGTCGTTCGCGCGGCATGAGTGCGAGTTGCGTCGAGCCTTTCGGCCACTGTTGCCACAAGGCTTCGATGCGTTCGTTTGCCGCTTGAAATTCAGTGACCGTCGTTCGCCAGTACGAAAACAGCGTGTCCTGTTGTGCGGCGGTGCGTTGTTCGCGCGGAACCGACAACGTGGCTCGGACAAGAGCGGGAAGCGGATCGGCGACCGGAGCGGCACTCGTTGTTGCCGAGATGCGGAAGCGACCGAGGTTGTTATTCATGTGGTCGTCGCTGTTCCAACCGCCGTGCATTTGCTTGAGCGTGATTTTCAACACGGTCCCATTTTCATAAGAGACCGGCTTCTCAAAAACGAAGACCGCGTTGCGCGGTTGATTGCGTCGGCCCGGTCCAGCGTCGATGCCCCACGCGGTGTCGTCCTTGCCGTCGATCGCGAATGCGACGGGGCCGGTGACTCGGCGCTTGTCGGTTTTGTCGAAGAAGTTCGCTTCGAGCACTCGTTCGGGGTTTGAATAATCGGCAGTTGCCGCGATCAACTTCACCGCTTGCTTCGGAGCGGCAGTTGGCCCGGCGTCGTTCGCCTCGACGCTGATCTCCGTCAACGCGCACGTCCCCATGAAGCTCCGGCCCGGTCCGTTGCAGGGAAGATTCGGATCGTTGAGCAGCTCCAGTCGAATGGCGGTGATGTTCTGCAAGCTCAGCGGCTGCGATTGAAACACGGCAGAGAATTTCGTCGGTGCGTAACCAGCGACAAGAATCGAACCGTCCCCTTGATCGAAGTACCGCTGACCGTTGTCGCCAACGTGCTTCAGTTGCAGCGTGGTCCATTCGGCCTCACTAGCCCGACGCGCCAGCGAGGGGGTTGTCAAAGCGTTGTTATTTACCTCACGCTCATTGCCGCTCACCCCTCGCTGGCGCGTCGGGCTAGTGTGTGCTTCCCATTCCGCAAAATGTCGTTGCCAATCAGGAGTCGATCGCCGTAACTCATCTTCCACCGCAGCAATCTCACGCTTGATCGCCGCGATCTGCGATTGCTCTTCAGCGGTGTAAACGACTGGCTGTGCTTCATGGTCGTTGTTGAGGAACGCGAAGAGCCGATAGTACTCCTCTTGGGTCATCGGGTCGTACTTGTGGTTATGGCACTGACAGCACTGAATCGTCAGCCCGAGCATCGCTTTGCCGATCGCATCCATGCGGTCGAACATCGCGTCCATGCGGAACTGCTCCGGATCCACGCCCCCTTCTTCGTTAAGCATCGAATGTCGCAAGAAGCCGGTTGCGACGAGTTGATCCTGTGTCGCATTCGGCAAGAGGTCGCCAGCGAGTTGCTCGATCAAGAATTGGTCATACGGCAGATCGCGATTGAGCGCGTCGATCACCCAATCTCGATAGAACCACACTTGCCGCGACTTATCTTTTTCAAATCCATCCGAGTCCGCGTAACGGGCGGCATCGAGCCAATGTCGTCCCCAACGTTCTCCGTAGTGCGGCGACGCGAGAAGCCGTTCGACCTGCTTTTCAAAAGCATCCGCCGAGGCATCTGCAAGAAACGAATCGACCTCGTCCGCCGATGGCGGCAGACCGATTAAGTCGAGACTCAGTCGGCGTAGCCACGTAATGCGATCGGTCTCTGGTGACAGCGTCAACCTCTCACTGTCCAACTTGGCGAGAATGAAATTGTCGATCGCTGTTCGCGCACGATCGGCTTGTTTGGAATTCGGAATCGCCGGTCGGGTTGGAGTTTTGAACGCCCAGTGGTCGGCGTTCTTATGCTTCAAATTGACCGACGCACTCTCAGGCCAGTCGGCTCCTTGATCGATCCACGCTCGCAGAATCGCAATCTGCTCTGCCGACAATCGTTCTCCTTGCGGCGGCATCTTGATATCTGGATCGAGTCCTGCGACGTATCGAATCAACGGGCTCTCGGCACTCTTGCCGGGCAGAATCGCGGGGCCGATGTCGCCACCCTTGAACGCCGTCGCTTTGTGATCGAGCCGATACGCCGACTCTTGCTTCTTCGCCCCGTGGCACGAATCACACTTGGTCGCAAAGATCGGCTGCACCTCTTTGACAAAGTCGATCTTGCGAGCCACCGCTTTCGGCAGCTTGTCATCCGCCACCACCGATCGAGTGCGCGTCGCAACAGCAACAACCAGAAAGCAGAGTCCGACAATGCCCACGCACAACAAACGCCAGTTGCGAGTCATCATTTGATCCTGTTTCAAAAATGAGCCTGTAGGACGGGACTCCCGGCCCGTCATCGAGCGATTCGCTGGTGAACGGGCCAGGAGACCCGTTCTACGTTGCGTCGAGTTCGAGTGTTCCCCACAAACTCGGATCGTAAGCAAACGGAAACCGATCATCGACTGACAGAGTTTGATCGCCGAGTTCGCTATCTCGAATGACAAAATAGAATCCGAGTCGCGTCGGTGTGCCTGCTTCGCGATCAGCGACTGGATCGAACCCTTGGAGCTGATCACGCCGCAACCATGCTTCGAGCCGATAACCATCGTCGAGCATCTCTGCATGGACCAGCAGGCTTCCCTTCGCGGCGAGCGGCGCGGCTTCGCGAGCTTGAGCGATCGGCAGTTGCAGCCC
>CAIJTL010001507.1 GCA_903823545.1 uncultured Planctomycetaceae bacterium | reverse complement strand
TTCATTGAAAAACTCGCAATCGCGAGGTGAAGGGTATCTCCGGCGCGCCGAATCTGAGACAAACCGCACTGAAGTCATGGTGTTGCTTGATTCTCAATCACGCCTACGTAGATCGGCTCATCACGCTCCGCGTGATGAGCCGATCGCTCAACGCCGCTTGGATTCTGATTGAATTGCAGCCTGTTTGAAGCGATCGGCTCGTCACGCGGAGCGATGACGGCTACGTAGTGCAGAAGCCCGAATCCACCGAGGCAAGCTCGGTGGGGGTTACAGATAGCGTTTGTCTGGAAGGTGCTTGGTGGTATGTCGGCTCATTTTTTGTTTGCGATTTGTCAGATCGGTGCCGAAGCGGCACTCAAGAACGAAGTTCTTTGGAAGCACTCCGATTTTCGGTTCGCATACTCACGGCCTGGGTTTGTGACGTTTCGCATTCCTGACGATGTCGTGCGTGATCGAAAGTTTGAATTGAGAGGGACGTTCGTTCGAACTTGGGGCTTTTCAATCGGCAAAGTGTCCGGGACCGACGGGCACCAATTGGCTCGTGATTTTTGGAAGCCGCTTTCAGAACGCTATCCGGCGAGCGTGTTGCCACAGTTCAAACATTTGCATGTGTGGCAACGCGACCGCGAACTCCCTGGCGATTTCGGCTATGAACCTGGTGTGACCCCGTTGGCCGATGCCGTCGGAGAACTCATTCTGGAACACAAGCCAGACGTCGGCACGGATTGGCCTTTGCCGTTGAATGAGGACGCTCAGGAAGACGATCGCATCTTGGATTGTGTGCTGGTCGAACCGAACGAATGGTGGTTCGGTTGGCATCGCGCGAGCAGTATGGAAACTCACTGGCCCGGTGGTGTGCCGCAGATCGAGTCGCCGGATGACATGATCTCCCGAACGTATCTGAAAATGGCTGAGTCGTTGCTGTGGTCAGAGTTGCCGATCCAATCCGGCCATCGCTGTATCGAGATTGGCAGCGCTCCCGGCGGTTCATGCCAAGCGTTGCTTGAGCGAGGCTGCTTAGTAACCGGGATTGATCCGGCAGAGATGGACCCGCTCGTGATGGCGCATCGCAACTTCACGCACCTGCGAGCGAAAGCGAAAGAGGTCAAACGGAACACTTTTCAAAAAGTCCGCTGGCTCGCCGCCGATGCCAACGTAGCCCCGAAGTACACGCTCGACATGGTCGAAGCGATCGTGAGTCAGCCAAACGTCCGCATCGAAGGATTGATCCTGACACTCAAAATGACTGACCCTGAATTGGTATCGGACATTCCTTTATTTAATAAGCGCATCAGGTCTTGGGGCTATCGCCAAGTTCGCGCACGACAATTGGCCTTCAACCGCCAAGAGGTCTGCGTCGTGGCAACTGGCTTGAATCCACCGGTTGTTGACGAGACCTCACGCGACCTCGAATGAGGCGAGATAAGGTGAGTGACGGCGGCATCTCTCCTAGTTAATATTGTCGCGGCTGTGCCCAGCTAAGACTTGGTCTGTTTCTGGAGTGTGATCCATGTCTGTTGCGACCGTTTCCGCGCCTCCGCAAATTCCTCCGTATCCGATCTGGAAATTTTCGGTCACGGATTACCACCGGCTCATCGACATCGGCGTCTTGGATGAAAATGACCGCGTCGAACTCCTGGAAGGGTGGCTGGTGCCGAAGATGTCACATGGTCCGCTCCACGATATCTCCGTTGAATTGACCAACGAACGAATCCGTCAAGCACTTCCGAGTGGCTGGCGACTGCGAGTGCAGTCGGCCATCACGACCGGGGACAGCGAGCCTGAACCTGACCTCGCCATCATCCGAGGTGACATTCGCACGGCTCCGCGGCGGCATCCTTTGCCCACGGAAATTGGTCTGTTGATCGAAGTGGCGGACACAACGCTTCAAAGCGATCGTCTGCGCAAATCAGAAATATACGGGCGAGCGGGCATCTTGAATTACTGGATCATCAACCTTCAGGATCGCCAGGTCGAATGTTACTCGCAGCCAACCGGACCGATTCCAACCCCCGGTTACAGCCAATGCGAGATCAAGCAGCCGGGACAGCAATTGTCACTCGAATTGGACGGCGTTGTTTTGGCGACACTTGATCCGGCGGAGTTCCTCCCGTGATCTCACACGAGTCGCAATCGCTCTGCGAAGAATTGCGGATGCAGATTGACCGTAATCCTTGGCGCGACCTTCGCTGATGCTTCACTGCGGAAAATGTGCGTGATGGCATACCTTTGAAAACGGCACCGCTGGCACCAAAATAGCAACGCCGGATGGTTTACCCGCCGGAACGATTTGACCTACTCACCGTGACTTACCTACATCACGAAATTCACACCTAAATCGAGGAGCCGTGCTCATGCGACTCACCTGCCTTCTCAGTTTTTGCATGTGCTTGTTCTCACAGAGCTTGCTTCTCTCACAAGCTACACGCGCTGACGATTCGATCCTCTATAACCGCGACATACGACCGATCCTGACCGACATGTGTTTTCCATGTCACGGTCCTGACAGCGCGTCGCGCAAAGGGGACTATCGACTCGATCGGCGTGACGACGCGATCGGTAAAAAGGTCATTGTGCCGGGAAAGCCGAGTGAGAGTGAGATGATTCGACGCATCTTGACGAGCGATGCAAACGAGGTCATGCCGCCGCCGGCCACAAAGAAGACATTGACGGTCGCACAGAAAGAATTGCTCAAAAAATGGGTCGCGAGTGGTGCTGAATATCAATCGCATTGGTCGTTCATAGCCCCCGTTCGACCGGAGTTGCCGAAGGTCAAAAACGAAGCGTGGGTCAAGAGTCCGATTGATCGATTTGTGTTGGCCAAACTGGAGGAGCAAGGACTGACTCCCGCACCGGAAGCAGATCGCCGGACGTTAGCTCGACGAGCAAGCCTCGACATCACCGGCCTGCCGCCAAATGTTGAGATTGTGGAAGAGTTCGTGAATGACAAAGCGGACAATGCGTACGAAAAGTTGATCGACAGATTGCTCACTTCGAAACACTGGGGTGAGCACCGTGGGCGATATTGGCTCGATGCCGCGCGCTATGCGGATACGCACGGCATTCACTTCGACAACTACCGCGAGATTTGGGCTTATCGCGACTGGGTCATCAACGCCTTCAATCGAAACGTGCCGTTCGATCAATTCACGATCGAACAACTCGCTGGTGACCTATTACCGAACAAGACTCTCGATCAACAAGTCGCGTCGGGTTTCAATCGCTGCAACATCACAACCAACGAAGGGGGAACGATCGCGGAGGAGTATTACGTCCTTTACACGCGAGATCGGACGGAAACGACTTCACAGGTTTGGCTCGGACTGACAACAGGATGTGCGGTGTGTCATGACCACAAGTTTGATCCGATCTCGATGAAGGATTTCTATTCGCTCGCTGCGTTTTTCAATAATACGACACAGAACGCGATGGACGGCAACGTTCCGAACACGCCTCCGATTCTCAACGTTCCGATGGAAGCAGACCGTCCGCGTTGGGATGCGTTGCTGGTCGAAGTTCCGGCGGCTCAGAAAAGGATTGATGAACGCAAACAAGCGGCGCGACCAGAGTTTGACAAATGGTTGGCAACCGCGACCCCTGAATCGCTGGGAGGCTCACTGCCACAAAAAGATTTGCACTTCCATGCGGCACTTAACGAAGGCCAAGGGAAGGTTGCGAAAGTGGTCGTCGAAGGCCAACCGCGAGACGTAACGCTCAATGATTCGGCGACATGGCAACCAGGCGTTTCAGCTCAAGCACTTCAGGTTCAAGGAGCAGCATGTGACGTCGCTGACGTCGGTGATTTTGAGAAAGACCAATCATTTTCATCGGCTGCTTGGGTGAAGCTGCAAGCCAATGATTCGGCAGGAGCGATCGCTGCGCGCATGGATAAACCATCGGAATATCGTGGCTGGGACTTCTGGTCTCAGGGACGTCGAATTGGGACTCACATCGTCAGCAACTGGCCAGAAGATGCGCTCAAGGTTGTTGGTCAAACCCAAATCAAAGCGAACGAATGGACTCACGTCGCCGTGACGTATGACGGTTCCGGAAAAGCCGCCGGAGTGAAGATCTATTACAACGGGCAACTGCAAAAGACGAACGTCGAAAGCGACAAACTCAAAGGCTCGATCAAAACGAGTGTGCCGTTCCGCGTCGGTTCTCGTAGCGCCGGTGAACCGCTCGCGGCTGCCGGTATTCAAGATCTGCGGCTTTACAAGCGAGCCTTAACCGGAGCCGAAGTGGAATCGCTCGCGAAGGTGACTCGTTTCGCCGGGATCTTGGCAAAGGCTGCTGATCAACGCACTGACGCCGAAAAGAACGAGGTCTATCCGTGGTGGCTCGGATCGAATGACAAGCCATTCCAGGAGTTGTCGGCTCAACACTCGGCACTTGAGGGAGAGCAGAACGCGATCAAATCACGCGGCACCATCGCGCATGTCATGAATGAGAAATCCGAAGAGGCGATGGCCTACATTCTCGCTCGTGGTGAATACGACAAACGAAAAGATCCGGTTAAGGCAAACACGCCAGCGGTACTGCCGGCGTTCCCCAATGAGGCACCGAAAAGCCGGTTGGGTCTCGCGCAATGGTTACTGAAGTCAGAGCACCCGCTGACCGCGCGAGTGACCGTGAACCGCTTCTGGCAAGAACTCTTCGGGACCGGCCTTGTGAAGACCGCCGGTGATTTCGGCATCACTGGCGAATTGCCCTCGCACCAAGAATTGCTGGACTGGCTCGCGGTCGACTTCCGCGAGAACGGTTGGGATATCAAGAAGTTCTTCAAGCAAATGCTGATGTCGAATACTTACCGACAATCGTCAGTGGTCACTCGCGAGAAGCTGGCGATTGATCCGCAAAACCGATTGATCTCACGTGGACCGCGATTCCGCATGGATGCCGAAATGATCCGTGACTACTCGCTCGCCGCAAGTGGCCTCCTCGTTCCTAAACTTGGAGGCCCCAGCGTCAAGCCCTACCAACCGGAAGGGGTTTGGGAAGCAGTCGCGATGATTGGCAGCAATACGCGCGACTACAAACGGGACACCGGCGAGAACTTGTATCGCCGCAGCCTTTACACGTTCATCAAACGCTCGGCTCCGCCAGCCTCGTTGGAAATCTTTAACGCGACAGCTCGAGAAACTTGCGTCGTGCGGCGAGAGAGAACAAACACGCCGCTGCAAGCACTCGTCACGCTCAACGACGTGCAACATATCGAAGCCGCTCGTCACCTCGCACAGACTGTCTTGAAAACCGGCGGGGACTCAT
>CAIJTL010001506.1 GCA_903823545.1 uncultured Planctomycetaceae bacterium | reverse complement strand
CGATAATCCTCCTTGCTGATTCGCAAATTGCAGGGAGCCGTGCATTGCCCGATGCTGGCCAGCAAGCAGGGACGAAACCAGCGCCACCGTTCGTCCCCCTCTGTGATATCCAACGAGCATGTGCGAAATCGAAAGATCCGCTGCAAGACGCTGATCGCTCCGCGCAAACGCTTCGCGCTCGTGAACGGGCCAAACAATTTCACGCCTCGTGTTCGAGGCTTGCGAGTGAATTCAATTCGCGGAAATTCTTCGCGAGTTGAAATCTGTAAATAGGGAAACGTCTTGTCGTCTTTTAATTCCGTGTTGAATCGCGGACGAATGTCTTTGATCAGACGCGCTTCGAGCAATAACGCTTCGACTTCGCTATCGCACGCGATTGTATCGAGGTCACAAATCTCCGGTACGAGGTCACGCGTTCGCCGATCGACTGCTGCCGCCGAGTTGAAATAGCTCGCGACTCGACTCCGCAAACTGACCGCCTTCCCAACATAGATGACTCGACCGAGCGCATCTTTCATCAAATACACGCCGGGCGTCGTCGGCAGCGCACGAACCTTCGCGCGGACATCGACACGCGCAGGTGCGCTAGCACTGTTTGCATCTGCCTGTTCGGGCACCAAATCTGACATCGTTCAGAACCTCGGAGTGCGGTGGCTCGACACCGCCCTAGGATCAGTTGGAATGGACGACTCAAAAGCTCACGAAAACGCTGCCATGCATAATCCGTTGTCCCGAAGATCGCTGGCTTGAATGATCAACGTTGATATTCCAATTGATCTAAGGGCTGCGTCGAACCGCAGCACTCCAGGGACTAACGCCGTGCCTTGTAATCGTTGATCAATCCATTTGTGGAACTGTCGTGCGACGTCACAGCGGCGGAGCCTTTCAGTTCCGGCAGGATTGCTTTCGCCAATTGCTTGCCAAGTTCGACACCCCATTGGTCGAACGAGTTGATGTTCCAGAGGATTCCTTGAGCGAAGATCTTGTGCTCATAAAGCGCGATCAAACTTCCAAGCGTTCGTGGCGTGAGCTTTTGAAACAGGATCGAATTCGTCGGTCGATTACCTGCAAAGACTTTGTGTGGCACGAGCTTGTCGATCGCTTCTGGTGAGAGTTTAGAAACCTTGAGTTCGTCACGAACTTCTTCTTCGGTCTTCCCCTTCATCAGTGCTTCGGTTTGAGCGAAGAAGTTCGAAAGCAAGATCTCGTGATGTTCGCCGAGCGGATTGTGTGACTCGACCGGAGCCAGGAAGTCGCACGGGATTAACTTCGTCCCTTGGTGGATGAGTTGATAGAAGGCGTGTTGACCGTTCGTCCCTGGCTCACCCCAAATGACAGGGCCTGTCGACCACTCACACGCTTGGTTGTCTCGAGTCATACTCTTGCCGTTCGACTCCATGTCACCTTGCTGAAAGTACGCGGAGAAACGATGCAGGTATTGGTCATAAGGAAGAATCGCCTGTGTGTCGGCGTCCCAAAAGTTGTTGTACCAGAGGCCGATCAGCGCCAGTGTTGCGGGTAGATTCTGCTCCAGCGGCGTAGTTCGGAAGTGCTCATCCATGAGATGCGCCCCCATCAACAATTCCTCGAAATTGTCCATGCCAATGCTGACCGCGATCGGCAAACCGATGGCACTCCACAGCGAATAGCGACCACCCACCCAATCCCAAAACTCGAACATGTTCTCGGGGGCGATCCCAAACTTGCGAACTTCAGCCTCATTCGTCGACAGAGCCACGAAATGCTTGGCAACATGCGCTGCATCGCTTGCTGTTTGAAGAAACCAAGTCCGCGCCGAATGCGCGTTCGTCAGTGTTTCTTGAGTCGTAAAAGTTTTCGACGCGATGATGAACAGCGTTGTTTCCGGATTGAGTTCTCTCAGCGTCTCGGCAATGTGCGTTCCATCGACGTTCGAGACGAAATGAACGTTGAGATCGCGACGGCTGTAAGGCTTAAGAGCCTCGGTCACCATCACGGGCCCCAAATCACTGCCGCCAATGCCAATATTGACGATGTCTGTGATCGCTTTGCCGGTGTAGCCACGCCACTGACCGGAACGAATCGATTCCGTCCATTCTCGCATGTGTTTGAGCACAGCATTCACGGCCGGCATGACGTCGTGCCCATCAACGATGATCGGCCGGTTCGAGCGATTTCGCAGCGCGATATGTAGCACCGCGCGATCTTCCGTCGAGTTAATCCGTTCGCCGGAAAACATCTTTTCGATCCAGCTCGAAAGGCTCGATTGTCGAGCGAGTTCGCGCAATAGGTTGAGCGTCTTCTCGGTGATTCGGTTCTTCGAGAAATCCAGTAGCAGATCATCGAAACGCAACGAGAAGCGTTCGAAGCGTTGAGGGTCATTCTGAAAAAGGTCACGCATTTGAACGGAAGCAAGTTCCTGTTGATGTGCTTCCAATTCTTTCCAAGCGAGTAAATCAATCGGGCGAGTCATGACAATCCTTTCGTGAGCCGTGCAGAGCGAGCACGCCGAGGACGTAGCATAGAT
>CAIJTL010001505.1 GCA_903823545.1 uncultured Planctomycetaceae bacterium | reverse complement strand
TTTAGCCATCGTAGCTGTTGCGCTCCAGCACCAACCTGCTGCGCTCCAGCGCCGTCATGTGCGGCTCCTTGTGCGAAGGGCTGTGCCCCGACCTGTGCCGCTCCTGCGGCTTGTGCTCCGAACTGTGCCGCTCCAGCGGCTTGCGGCCCGGCCTGTGCGCCGAGTTGTGCAGCTCCTTCGACCTGCTGCAACAACGGTTGCAACAGCTGCTGCAAGAGCCGCTGCTGCAAACTGCCGAAGTGCCACATGCCGAAGATCTGCTTGCCGAAGTGCCATTTGCCGAAGTGCCACTTGCCTAAGTTGCGCTGCTGCAAGAGCAGCTGTGGCAACGGCTGCGGTCACGGCTGTGCTCCAACATGTGCCGCTCCGGCTGCATGTGCTCCGAGCTGTGCCGCTCCGGCTGGCTGTGCTCCGACCTGTGCCGCTCCTGGCATGTAAGCAATGTTAAGTCTGAAGTGTTGAGTCTCGCTTTCGTGTGAATCGAAACACTTCTCCTTGGTTCCTTGGCTCCGCAAAACGTGAGTTCCCGTCCGGGGGACGTGCCTTTCCCCCGGACAACTCTCACTTCCCGGAGGCCGACAATTCGAATTGCCTTCTTCCTCGGAAATTTTCCGAGTCCAAAGTCCCTGGAACTTCTTCCTGGATGAATTCTGTTTAACTCGCTCTGCACTCTTCGGAGTCCAGTGCCGAACGTTCAAACAAAGAGGCCGACTGCGTACAGCCGCAGCCGGCCTTTCTTCGTTTCTGCGATGTTGGCTTTGACCAGAGTTCTGCGTCGGCAAAACAGTCGCTCTCGGCAGTTAGCAGACAGGTTCTCGTTAACTCTTTATCTGGCGTCATCACCGCGAAGTCATTTGCCACTCGCGCGTGATCGCTGACGCTCATTCTCGCTTCGTCTTGAGCCGTTCCGGCAGACGACCTATACCTCGCTCACGTTTACTGGGGGCTGTCGCGGGTTGAATGCGGATTGTTCACGGATTGAAGGACTATGCGATACATCATTGGCTGTTGTTGTTCGGCGGTTTTGGGTGGCCTCGTGGCTCTGTCGTTCCATCAGACTGAGTGGCTCAAACCTGCCGACGCTGAAGAACGCGGTGCATCAGACAAAACTGTCGCACGCGCCTCGTTTTCGATTGAAGAGAATCGCACGTTCGCGCCAACGAACTTGCCGCCGGTCTATAACCGCGAAGGGCTGACACCGGACGAAGCGGTCAACGTGGCGGTTTACGAGGCGATCAACAAAAGCGTTGTAAACATCAACACGAAGAGCACTCATTCGGCGGCACTCATTTTCGACGTTCATGCCGAAGGAACGGGTTCTGGCTCGATCATCGACAAGCTGGGGCATATCGTCACCAACTTTCATGTGATTGCTGACGCAAACGACGTCGTGGTGACACTGTATGACGGCAAGCAATACGACGCTTCGTTTGTTGGCGCTGATCCCGACAATGACTGTGCCGTCATTCGCATCAAGGCCCCGCCGGAGATGCTGCATCCAGTGGCGCTCGGTGATTCAAACAAGTTGCGTGTGGGAATGCGTTGCTTCGCCATTGGCAATCCATTTGGTCTGGAGCGAACGCTGACATCCGGTGTTGTTTCCAGCCTTGATCGTTCACTGCAAATTCGCGGCAACCGCTCGGTCAAACAGATCATTCAGATCGACGCGTCGATCAACCCAGGCAACTCAGGTGGACCGCTGCTTGACACTCACGGTCGGCTGATCGGCATCAACACGGCGATTGCCAGTAAGACTGGTCAGAGCGCAGGTGTAGGCTTTGCGATTCCCGCAAGCTTGGTGACTCGCATTGTCCCCGAGCTCATCCGTCATGGCAAAGTGATCCGTCCAGAGATCGGCGTTCGTTTGTTTGAAACTGAACGAGGCTTGATGGTCGCACAGCTCCAGCCCAATGGCCCTGCAGAGAAGGCCGGTTTGAAGGGGCCGAAAATGGTTCGGAAACGAACGGGCCCGTTTGTTGTGGAACGTGCTGATCGTGAAGCGGCAGACTTGATCGTCGCGGTGGATGGCGATGAAGTGAAAACTCAGGATGACTTTCTCTCGGCGATCGAGAAGAAACATCCCGGTGATCAAGTCGCGCTCACGATCATTCGCGAAGGACGTCGATCCAATGTCACTGTGACGCTCGGTGGTCCGTCAGAGAAATAGCCACGCCAACGTCCAGTGTCGGTCAGTGGTTTGCGCGATGGCTGATTCAGGAATGTTAATTTCCTGGGCGAGTTCGCGAACTTCTGCCAGTGTCAGCGCGGCATGCAACGAGTCTCGAAACATCTGCTGCGAATGGGCGTTTTCTTGTCCCGCGTAGGTCGCGACCAAGCGATCGACTTCGGCATCCGTGTTGGGACGCAGCAGGTCGCGGACAAACATGACGCCGCCCATCGCGAGGACTCGCGACATTTCCGAAAACACAGCTCGCGGTTCGGGAATGTGATGCACGATGCTGTTTGAAATAACCGCGTCAAATGACCGATCAGCATAGGTCATCTTTTTGGCATCGACTAGTTCTAACTGAATTGAGGCTGCAAGCCCTGCGCGAGCGACGTTGATCTCCGCGAGCTTGAGCATCTCGTTGGCCAGATCAATCGCGTGAACTCGACAAGTGACGGGACGACGGCAAAGCTCTATCGGAATTTGTGCCGTCCCGGTTCCGACGTCTAAAACCGTGAGAGGCGTTGTCGAATCGATCAAGCGACCTTTCAAGGGAGTGCTGAAACAGAACGCAAGGAAGTCTTCGACAAACCGACGATTGACCGCCTCGTGATTCATCGAGTCATAGTCGCTGGCTTCTTCACGAGTATCCATCACTTCGGGTTCGAGTATTCGATTCAACATCGCAGAACTTTCGGAAACGATCTTCAGTTGCTGAGTCATTGCAATTCAGCATCACTCATCGCTCATCACCACCGTTCCGTGTGGCAGCGATGTTTTGAGGTTCACGCTGCGCGACTCAGTGCGTCGAGCTTGTCTAACGAATCGTCCTCATAAATTGCTCTGATTTCAGGACGAGCGAAGAATTGTTGGATGCGAGATTGGCCACGACGAACCGTTCGGCCACTGGCTCCCAATTCGGGGAGAAACACCATCGTTCCGTGGTTCAAGTGAGTCACGCGACTCATGGTTTCTGAAATACTCAGCATCTTCGCGATGTAACCGCTTCGCTCGATAGCAAAGTGGACGTCGCGTCCGGCGGTCTCCTTGGGATTGGCGTTGTAACGCAGGCCGAGTTGGTCGAGCACCTCTCGCCGATAAAGCGCACAATGGCTGCGAATGTATGGTCGATGGTCGCCGTTTTCAGTCTTGCGCGAACTCCAGCGGAGCACGCTTTCTTTCCAGTATTGCAAACGCTGTGACCAAGGCGATTTGAATTCGAGCTTGTAGGTCCCGACTGCCGCGATCTGTGGATTGGAATCGAATTGTTGCACATGCCACGAGAGCCAGTCTTTTTGGATTGGAATCGTGTCCGTGTGAAATGACAACAATAATGGTCCCCGCGCCGCAGCGAATCCGATGTCGACCGCTTCTTTGTGTCCGAGCGACATCGCTCCCACACCCTCTGTTCGCTCAATCAACCGAATCCACTCAATAGATCGTAGGTAATCCAACGAACGACCATCGCGAGAATTGTTATCGACCACGATTACTTCGTATGGAACATCTAGCGTGTAATGTCGAATCGACCGCAAACAGAGTCGAGCCAACTCCGGTGTCTGAAAATGTGGGACGACGATCGAAACCAGGGGTGCGGTCATAATGCTCTCTGGACAGGGAAGACCTAAGGTATCGTCAGCGCGCGATCGGCTTGTACGGCAAGAGTCAAATCCCGGTCAATTCGAGCTTCGGCGATCATCATTCACGCACCTACGGGGACGGAAGTCGTCTTCGCGCGATGCAAGGCGCAAGCTAGATTCCCGCCCCTGTGAAAATCAGCCACGTGGCAGAACCAATTCGCGAACTCCCTGAAATCTGGGATCCAAGGAGGGATCATGTCTTTCGGCCCCATTGGTCGGCGCTTTCCAAGATCAGTCATCAACGCTTGGAAACTCAGTGATCCCTCCACGGGGCAACAACGGCCTTGCGACGCACTGAAACGCGACACGTATCAGCAACGATTCACCACGCTTCGCGGCGATTATTGGATCTGTTCCGAGACGGGCCAAATGGCGCGCGCCGAGTGGATTGAGGAACCATCAGACACGTACGACGAATACTGGCAGCGGCACATCGACACGGCGTCGCCCGCCGAAGAGACCCGCCGCAAACACGCTGTCCAGTTGGAAAAAGTTCGGTGCCTGGAGCGTTTCCGCCAGACGGGACGTTTGTTTGAGGTGGGGGCCGGTTTGGGAACGTTGCTGCGCGCCGCGGGCGAACTGGGTTGGCGCGCGGAGGGCAATGAACTGTCGGCGCGAGCGGCTCGGCACGCGGAAACCATTTCGCAATCGCGGGTACTATCTGGTCCGATTGAGCAGGTTAAGCTGGAACCCGGTGTTTACGACGTGATCCTGATGGATAATGTGTTCGAACACTTGCAGGAACCGCGGGAGGTCTTGCAGAACCTCGCCGCGTCACTGCGTCCTGGCGGAGTGATGTACCTCAACACGCTCAACGCACAGAGTCTGAGCCTTTGGTGGAATCCCCGTGACTGGTACTACTTCGTGGAACGGCACTATTTCATTCCGACGCGGGTTAGCTTGGCACAGTACTTTGCCGACGCAGGACTGGCTGTAGTCTCGTGTCAAACCCACGGTTTCTGCTCGGGCAAGTCAGACAAAGTCGGTCACTACAGCACACATCGTCGTTCCTGGTGGGAGAAACCGCTTTCGTCGGTGGCTGCGCAGTTCGATTTGGGACATCGCATCGAGTTCGTGATTCAGCAAGTCGGCGGAACGGCTTTGGATCGGCAGGCCGAACACCGACTCGTTCAGCGCGCGGCCTGAAGAATCAGCGAAGCAGGCCGGACGTATCAGGCCGATTGGTTCGTAACCTTTCCGTTACGACAGTTTGAGAAAGGAAACTTGCGAATGGCACGAGTTTTGGCGTTTATCAACCCTGCGCTGTCAACTCAAAATGTGGGTGACTTATTTATCGAAGACAGCATCCGACGCATCTTGGATTACGATCGCGAACACAGCGTGGAAATTGATCCTCGAAAGCCCATCACTGCGAAAGACATCGACCGCATCAACGCGACCGAGGCCGCAGTGATTCTGGGCACGAATCTGTGGTATCGCGACATGGCTCGCCCAGGCCGCTGGATGTTCACCGCCGAGCAGCTTCGGCAAGTGCGAGTCCCCATCATTCCCATGGGTATGGGAACCACTCGCCACGAGGGCGAAGACAACGGCTTCGATGAAGACACACTCCGCCAACTGCGGATCATCCACGCGAGCTGCCAGCTTGGCGGCGTTCGTGATCCACGCACCGCAGAAGCACTCGATCAAGCTGGCATTCGAAACCTTGCGATGACTGGCTGCCCGACAATGTTTCGGAGCCTCTCGCCCGTTTGGCCCAAGCGTCCAGTGTCCACTGCAAAACAAGTCGTCGTCACAGTGCGGAAGGGACAGCGAGATAATGTGAATCGCTTGATTAAACTATTGCGTGATCGTGGCCTGTCGCCAATTGTCGCAGCACAACAAAGCAAGGATCTATTCTTGAAAAGGTGGATACCGTTTTGGCAACAGCCGGTTCCAACCCTTTACGAGTACTCACTTACTCCTTACCAGCAGCTTATCGAAAACAGTATTGGAGCAATCGGCTGGCGTCTGCATGGAAATATGCTGCACTTGGCTCACGGCAATCCCGCGATTTTGGTCTCGAACTGTTCTCGAGGAGATTCTTTCTGCGAAGCGTTTCGCTTACCACGCCGACGTTGTGAAGACCACCGTCGCCTCGACACGCCTGCTCTGAACGAACTCATCGACCTACTATTAACGCCTGATACATTCGCTCATCTTCCAGCACGATACATGGAGCATCGAGCTAGTCTGGTCGCTTTCTTAGATGCCAACCAGCTTTCTCACCGACTGCGGACGGCCACCGTAAGCTCTTCGCGGATTCAAGATCGGGCAGCTTAAGGCGAACGCTTCGTCTGCGTGTTTGCTCATAAAAACAAAATAGCGAACCGCCTGCTCTACAAATTCTTCACTGCCTTTGGGGCCAGTCTATATTCCTTTTTGGTTCGGCTAAAAGGAAATACTTAGCGAGGTTCGTCGGGGTCATCGACAACCTTAGGGTCGATTCCTGTGACCGATTCCTGAAGAAACATAAACGCGAAAACAAGAATTGCCGCCGCAGATAGCAACGTGATTCGCCGTACATTTTGATTGACTGCGAAGGGTTCAATCAGTGTCCCGTACCACGGCAGTTCGTTCTGCGACAAATCGAAGACAGGGTCGTTGTCGTGAATACTCAATTGCAAGTCTTCATCGACGGCGATGAGTTCCTCACCGCGGCGCATTGCACCGAAATCGACCATCGCCAGCTTTCGCTGCAATGCCGGGTCGCGACGCTCCAGTGAGTCGACCATTTCTTGAAGGTCAGACGTTTCATGCTCAAGTAATACTAGGCGAACTTGGGTTGTGCCGAAATCGTGCCGTAGACGAACGAAGTTGATCAGCTTCGGAGAAATGACGACCGCCGCATATGCCGTGGCCGCGGCCAACAATGCGAACCAGAAGGCAACGGAAATGGCCCACGAACCGGTCGTCTCTTGCTGTTCGAGTTCGTTATTCGTCATGCGTCATTCCTCCCGATGGCAACTGAGTATGCCCGATGAACGCGAGGAAAACGTGCTCTTGTGAGGCGCGATTTCTGAGATCAGTCAAAGTCGCATTGAAGGGAACGACCAGTTCGCACGGTCGCTCCGATCGGAGGTGACGAGCAACTCCGCGGACGATGAACTTGACCGATCAAAGTGACCTTGTCGACTGGAACGCCCTTGACCTTGATGCTCATTGCAGCATTCGGTCAAAAGAAAAAGCCCGGCATCAATCGCGATGCCGGGCTTCAGGTCTTTGAAAGAGTGCTGCAAGATCTCAATTAGATCGTGCCGCCGTAGCGAGCTGAGGGGCCGAGGATCTCTTCGATTCGCAGCAATTGGTTGTACTTGCAAATGCGATCCGTTCGGCTGGCCGACCCGGTCTTGATCTGTCCGGTTCCCAACGCGACGGCCAAGTCGGCGATGAACGTGTTTTCGGTCTCTCCAGAGCGATGGCTCATCACAGCGGTGTAGCCGCTTCCGTGAGCCAACTGCACGGCTTCAATCGTTTCAGTCAGAGTGCCGATTTGGTTGACCTTGACCAGGATGCTGTTCGCGACCCCTTCTTCGATTCCGCGAGCCAGTCGCTTGGAATTTGTGACGAACAGATCGTCGCCGACCAATTGGCAGCGGTCTCCCACACTTTCCGTGAGCTGCTTCCATCCGTCCCAGTCGTCTTCCGAGCAACCATCTTCGATCGAGCAGATTGGGTACTTGTCGACGAGGCCAGCCAAGAATGCGACCATCTCCGCCGCCTTCAGCTTCTTGCCGTCGACGTCGTAAACGCCGTTTTTGAAGAACTCGGTTGCCGCACAGTCGAAGGCGATCTTGATTTCGTCACCCGGCGTGTAGCCTGCTTGCTCGATC
>CAIJTL010001504.1 GCA_903823545.1 uncultured Planctomycetaceae bacterium | reverse complement strand
GATGTGGGCTGCATCCGGCAGCGAGGCGGTTCAAAAAGCGTTGTGGGCCTGTCTGCATCGAGACGAAACACGAGACATCATCCTCGCGACGCGATACGGCTTTCACGGCAAGAAGGGACTTGCCGGTGCGGTCACCGGTTGCGAGACCGATCACGATCGCGACCCGCGAGTGAAGTTCATCAGCTTTCCGATGGCTGAAGTTGATGACGTCAGCAAGTGCGGTCAGCCGATTGATCTCGCACCCTATGCTGCCGAACTCGATCGAGTTTGGGCAGAACACGGCGCGCGGATCAATTGCCTCATCACTGAACCGTATCTCGGTGGCGGCGGCAGCTATCATCCGCCGGTCGAGTACTTGAAGCTGCTGCAAGACTTCTGTCGGGCTCACGACATCGCATTCATTCTCGATGAGGTACAAGCCAACTTCGGTCGTTGCGGTCGGATGTATGCGTTCGAGTCTTACGGTATCGAGCCAGACTTCGTGACGCTCGGCAAGGGATTGGGCAACGGTATCCCCGTGAGTGCGGCGGTCGGTCGAGCGGACATCATCGCCAGCCTGAAATACGGCGAAGCGTCCGACACCTGGAGCGCCAGCCCGGTGAGCTGCGCCGCGGTCCTCGCAACGCTCGACGAGTTTGAATCAACGCCAATCCTCGAACACACGCGAGCACTCACCGCCGTCTTCTTTGAAGGACTCAATCGTCTCAAACAAACCGGTCTCATCGCCAAGGTTCGAGGCGAACGCGAAGGACTCGTCTACGGCATCGAGTGCGCTCCGCGTGGCTCACTCACCGCCAACGAAGTCGCCGTCCGCATCGTCGAAGCCTGCTACCTCGGCCTCGGCGACGACAGCATCCACTTGCTCGGTGCGTTGGCTGGCAAAGTGCTCCGAGTCAGCCCGCCACTCACCATCTCCCGCGACCAAGCCAAGACCTCGCTCGACCTCATGTACGACATCTGCCTCAAGTTGGCAGAGCGTTTACCGATTGCATAAATCGTAACCGTATCTGGACTGCGGCAGCCCTGCTGCTGCTTTTCGTCTAACAGCCTGCTGTTGGACGAGTTTTTTTGGTGTTGCTTCAGTTCCTCAGCAGCAGGCTGCTGAGGGGAAAGCGGCAGCGGGGCTGCCGCAGTCCAAAAGATTATCGCTTGTAGGCCAATACCGGTCGAAGTTCGCTGACGATGGCGGTCAGGTCGCGTTGGGCACGCATGATGGTTTGGATTTCTTTGTAGGCGGACGGGGCTTCGTCGCAGAGTTGTTTGCTGCGGTGGTCGTCAAACCAGACGTCGTGCATCTCACGCAGGAGTTGACGTTGTCCGATTTGTTGACGGGCGATTGTTCGAGGGAGTGCTCGACCGGCTCCGTGAGAACTCGAACGCAACGCGGCCTCGCACCCTCGACCGCGCACGAGGTAACTGCGAGTTCCCATCGAACCGGGGATCATTCCCGGTTGATCGAGCGACGCGGGTTGTGCTCCTTTGCGATGAACCCACAGGTCACAATCGAAGTGGCGTTCGCGGATCACATGATCGTGATCGGTTTCAATCAGAGTGGGCCAATTAATTCCGCTGCCGATGATCTCTCGCAACGATTGCTCAACGGCGAGCAGCATCGCTCGGCGATTGGCGCTTGCGTACCGTCGAGCCCATGCCATGTCATGAAGATATCGCTGCCCTGCCTCGCTGTTGGCAGAGAAACAAGCCAGCCGTTGCCGACTGGCTTGTCGTGCGCGGTCGAGATGCCACTGCGCGATTGCCTGTCCGATGCCGCGCGAGCCGGAATGGACCATCACCCACAGCCGATCTTCGTGATCTCGTTGCAGCTCCACGAAATGATTGCCGCGTCCCAGCGTACCGAGTTGCACTCGGCCATCACGCTCGGCCAACTTTGTGAGCCGAGACTCGCTGAGCGGTTCCGTCGCGAGATCATCAGGCAATTCGACCGCAGCGGTCTGTGCTGAATGTCGATTGCTTGGAATACGCTGCCCGAACTGATCGAGCAACCGTCGTGAAACCACTTCATTCTGAAGCGGCTCCGCAGATGATTCGACCGCGACCGACACAATGCCGCAGCCGATGTCGCCACCCACCGCTTGAGGGTAAATCAAGTCGTTGGTGGCGACCGCGACGCCGTTGCAAACCTCTTCCACAAGATGCACATCGGGCATGACGGCGACATGCTCAACATCGTCGGCGGACGCTAGCCGATGCAGCGCGACGCGACAGTCGTTCGGCAACGGCTCGGCCAGCCAACAGGAAACATGATTCGGAAGTTGTCGGTCACGCATCGCAGACCTCCTCTCCCGAATCTCCGTAGGTTGGGACTCGATCCCGGCCCGATTCATTCAGCAATTGCGGCCACGCGAGTTGAAACACCAGGTCGGGTGTCTTGCGGCGCGAGATCGAAGCGGCCAATTCCGATCGCAACCACGGAGTTGCTCGATGCAGTTTTTCGCTGATCTCTGACCAACGATTGACCGCGTCTTCGCTCCATGATTGCACCGTCACCAGTAATCGTCCCGCATGAGGCGCAGGCACGACGCTGACGACATTGAGGCCTTGCAAGTCTGCGTCTCTGGCTTCGCCCGTCAACACACTTTCCAGAACGTGTGCAACTTGCTGACACAGTTGTTGCGTCTTGCGATCCTGTTCTCGATGACGTGAACCTGACGAGCCTCGGCTCATTGTTCGCGGATCAACGCCATCACCTTCACCCAATTGCTGACAAAACACTTTCCACTTTTCATTGCGCGAGTTTGATCGCGATTTCATGTGCTTGTTCCCAAAGAAATTCAAACGTGTTTCGCGCACGGGGAACGAGAGCGCAAGTCGAAATCCTGTATGGATCGACGCGCGGCCATAAGCATTCCGCGTACGCACAAGTCAGTGTGAGCAACGCGCGGCGTGGCTTGGGAACAAACAAAAGAACGTGGCACGAGCAAACGTCGGTTCGCGTGAGCGTCACCGGAAGTTAGCACGGTTCACGGGCGGAATTATTCCCAAGCCCGGACAACACGAGTGAAAAATTTGCGTGCCATGATTCGATCTCCTTCTGAAGAGCGAGGGATGATATCGGCCGTTTTCCGAAATGCACGCAGAGTTTTTCAAAATTTGCAAAACGGTGGACGCAAACATTGCTCCGACAATGAAACTTGTCGTCGGAAACATGCGGTCGGCGCGGCAGTGCTTAAGGCTGTTTCGACGTTGCGACTCTGGAAGACTTCGACGCAGTTTGAGTTCCCGTTGCTGAATTGCCAGCGACCACGGACTTGTTTGGCTTCGCGCCAGCAGGGCAGATTTCGATGGTGACCTTTTCTGAGGCCTCGCTCCCCGCGGCTGTTCTTGAGCTGACCATTTCCACGGTGGAAGCACTGGTGCGATGCGTTATCGGTTCGGTCACGGCCTGTTTGACCGTGGCGGCCACGTGCCAAACGGGTTCAAAATAGTTTGCGATCGAAATCGGTAGGCTCATCGTCGGCCAGACGGTGAATTTCAACGCCAGTGCGATCGAGGCGAGAACCAAAGTTCTCGGAGCCAAATACTTGATGAGGTCATTCATAACTTACTCCGACGATCGGCCCGCCGGGTTTCGCTCCCCTTGCGAACCAATAGAGTAGTTTCAACCCCGGTCAGTGACTGTAAGTTTTGCGGGATCACCTTTGGGTTCTCGTATAGGCGTGGAGAGCCCCGTTGAAGCACAACAATCGGAACAACCGGATGCGCTGACACATCCGCAACAATCCCGCCGATTGACCGACCTTCGCAAAAAACTCGCAGTAGATGGCCTTGCAGCGCTGCGTTCCGAAAGAACCTCGCTTTAATGAGCCTCTCTCTGACGTCACTCCCAACCCAAGGGTGCCACGCTCTCGAAAGGGCCGCACATGATCGCCCCCAGTGCTTATCATCCGCAGGCCGAACTCGAACAAACCATCGCCGAGCTTGAAGCGCTCGACGATTGGAACACCCTCGTCTTGGCAGAAGCCGAGATCGGTGTTTTCGATTGGCCGCTCCATTCACACGAACTGTACTTGTCGCCGATTTTCAAGCGGATGCTCGGCTACAACGCGCATGAACTTCCCGACTCGCTGCAAACTTGGCTGAGCCACATTCATCCGGACGACTACGAACGAGTCACAACCAGCCTCGACCAAGCGGTAAAAAACGGTGCTCGCAAGTTTCAAACACTTCACCGAGCGAAGCATCGCAACGGGACGTCGCCGCTGTTCCTCGTGAAGGCCAGTATCGTTCGATCCAACAACGGCACGCCAACTCGCATGTTGGGAGCAGTGATTGATTTGACGAATGTCAGCCCAGAGTTACCCACAGTGGCGTCCGCGTCAAAGTAGACGAGTCAGTCTGTGATCCGTTGTGGCCGGTCTCCTGACCGAGCCCCCCGTTTTCGACCGCAGGTCTCCACTTTCGTCGTGGGCCAAGATATCCCACAACATCGTCCGGTTGGTCATTCGGGAGACCTTCGGTCAGACGGGAATGTCTCGGTCAGGAGACCGGCCACAACCCCTAGTCTCGGAGTGACTGGACTCACTTCGTTCACTTCTGTGCTTGGCGAGTTGTGACGAATTCCAGCAAGCGAACGATTGTCTGGTCGCGGTTGCCGAACTTTTCCAACTGTTTGGTTTCGATCGCAAACACAAACGCGACTTGCTGGCCGGTTGGTGAAGCACACAGGTAGTAGTGCCACGTCATCGGAACGCCGTCAGCCTCTCCTTCGATGATCACTTTCAGAAGATATCGGCGATCGGCTGCGTTGCGTGCTGGAAGTTGCTCGGTGCTCTTCACAGCCTTCAGTTTCTTGCCGAGCGATTTTTTGATGTCGGCGAGGAATTGGTCTTCAGGTGTGTGACTCCCGGCGACCGCTGCGGGAATCGGTGAAACATTGACCTGCGCGACGAGGCTTCCTTGTTCCATCAAACGAAAGATGGCCGTCTCTTTGGTCTGATGAAACTGATGCCAATTACGGTCGTGATAAAACCGCAGCCCCCACGATTCGAATCGTAAGAACTGCATTTCCGGAGCTGGTTCAATCGGAATTTCGGCGACTGCCGCGTCGCTGAGCAACTTGGCGTCGTTGGTTTCTTCGGCCAGCGAACGTTCGAGGACCACGCTCGCAGTCACTTCAAATCCGGGGCTCACCGCACCGACGGAACGTTTCTCTGTCTGCTTCACACGAGCTTTGTTGATGAGCTTCTGTTGGCGATCGAAAGTCAGTTCGCCCACGAGTTGGATGCCTGAGGTTGCACCGACGGTCGCTCCTTCGGCTGAACCCGTAAATGTGATGCGAGCGGCTGCGTCGGTCGCCTCTTCGAGTTTGCAGGTGATCTCACCTTTGAGCATCGCTTCCAGGCCGGACATCATCTGCACGGCCCAGCTTTCTGGCTTCCAGGTATCGCCGACGTTGACTGCTTCACGCGGCAACAAGCCGAGCAGCGCGAGGCTGTCTCCTGGTGTGCGAATCAAATCGAGTTGGTCGAACGTTAGCGTCGCCGTTGAACTGTAAAGAAACGGTCCCTCACGACGACCTTGAGCGACGATCAAGTGCTTTGTCTCCGGCAGTTTGAGCGTCGACTTCTTCGGCGGCGCACCAGCAGGTGCATCCGCCGGAGTGACTTCAATCTCTGAGTTCGCAAACCGATACAGCCGCACCGACCGCAGCGTCTCTGCGTCTCGGCCAGCACCGCTTAGACGTCGTTCAAGAAACCGATACTGCGCATCGAGACTCAACTTCAGCGGTATGACT
>CAIJTL010001503.1 GCA_903823545.1 uncultured Planctomycetaceae bacterium | reverse complement strand
CGGTTTCGGGACTCGCCGCGAATACGCTGCCGGAAACGGACCGACGGGCTTAGTCGCCGCCGACCTGAATGGTGATGGTCAGAAAGACTTGGCGGTCACCGACCAAAACTCGAACCAAGTCACCACGCTGACCAACAACGGTGGAGCCTTCGCGACCAGCACGCGATTTAACGTCGGTCAACGACCGGTCACAATCGCGGCGTTTGATATGGATAACGACGGCGATCAAGACTTGGCTGTCGGCTGTTCTGGCAACGATGAAATCACAATTCTGCAAAACAACGGATCGGCGAGTTTCACAATCCCGACACGGCTGACGACCACGGGAACCATCGGTGATTTCAACATCATCGCCTTCGATGTGGATGGCGATACCAACATTGATCTGGCGGTCGGCAATCGCAACGTCACCAACGAAGTGAATGTGTTTTTGAACGTGGGATCGGGAACGTTCCTCGGACGACAAGATATCAGCCTTCCGGCTCCCGGAGACATTGGTGGTCCGCTCGCTGCTCGTGACGTGAATGGCGATGGTTCGCTCGACATGCTCGTAGGCGGATTCGTGGATAATCGGCTGCACGTGCTCATCAATCCGAATCCGCCGTTCAACGTGCAGACGGCAACGCTAACGATTTCTTTGTCACAGCCGAGCACTCTGCCGGTGACGGTGAATTACGCGACCACCGATGGCAGTGCGACAGCGGTGACGGCGGATTACGTCCGTAATTCGGGGACGCTGACGTTCGCTCCAGGACAAACCAGCCAGACAATTACGGTTCGCTCACGACGAGACGCGCTGATCGAACCGACGGAAAACTTCTTCGTCAATCTGAGTGCGCCGACGAATGCGACCATCGGCGATGGCCAGTCACAGATTGTGGTTGTCGATGGCAACGGCGGAGTGCCGGGACCAACATTGTCGATCTCGGATGCCTCAACGGTTGAAGGAAATGGAACGCTCAACGTCGTGGCGGTGACCGTTACATTGTCTTCTCCGAGCACTCAAACCATCACGGTCGATTACGCGACACTGAATCAGACGGCGATTTCTGGCTCCGACTACATCCCGGTAACCGGGCAACTCACCTTTGCCCCCGGCATTCTGACACAGACCATTCTGGTGACCATCGTCGGTGATTCGAGTCCAGAGACCGACGAGGTGTTCAACGTCAATCTGTCGAATCCGGTCAATGTTGTCGCGACTGATTCACGCAGCACGATCACGATCACCAATGACGACCCAGCCAACTCCGGAACGGCGACACTTTTGGGGGGAGCCGGTAACGACACGATGGTGGGCTCGAATCTTGATGAGGTCTTCAACGGCGGCGCGGGACACGATCTGATCTCGGCAGGTGGCGGCAACGACTTGTTGGTCGGGGGAGCTGGGAACGACACGCTCAATGGTCAAGATGGCAACGACACTCTCAATGGCCAAGCGGGGAATGATTTGCTCGACGGTGGCATGGGGAATGACACGCTGCTCTGGCAAGGAGCGACGCAAGGGCGAGATACCGCGATCGGCGGAACGGGTTTTGATGTGGTCACTGTCAGCGGCAACGGAACGGCGAACGCATTCGTGATTTCCTCGAACCTGGGCCGCATACAAATCGGCGAAGGGACGGGCTACCTCGTCGTCGACAACGATCTGCGTAACGTGATCGTGAACGGCGGCAACGGCAATGACTCGTTCTCGTTCACGGGCAATCTCCTCAGCATTCCCGGAACACGACTCGATCTGAATGGCGATGGTGGCGACGACACTTTCAACGGCAGCGGAGTCAACCTGGGGCTTCTTCGCACGGCGATGAATGGCGGAACTGGTAATGACACGATCCTCGGGACCAATTCCAACGACACGATGTTTGGCGGCGATGGTGATGACAACCTCGTCGGTGGCAACGGCAACGACATTCTCGACAGCGGGATCGGTGACGACATCCTCAAAGGCCAATTCGGCAATGACAGTCTCACGGGTGGTGAAGGAAATGATCTGATCTCTGGTGACGAAGGGAACGACAGCCTCGTTGGTGGAGTCGGTGCCGATACACTCAACGGTGGCGATGACGACGACATGCTGCGAGGCAACGACGGAGACGACGTGCTCAACGGCATGGCTGGAAGCGATTCGCTCGAAGGTTCGTTCGGTCGAGATGCGATCGTCGGTGGCGACGGTGACGACACGCTCGATGGTGGGCATGACGATGACACGCTCAGCGGACAAGTCGGCAACGATGTGATTCGAGGTAGTCACGGCAATGACTGGATCGACGGCGGTGACGGGAACGACTCGATCAACGGTGGCGACGGCAATGACACGATCGACGGCGGCTTGGGGAATGACCTCATCAACGGAGCGGACGGCGACGACTCGATCAACGGCAACGACGGTTTGGACATCATCGTCGGCGGTGACGGCAACGATGTGCTGCTCGGTGGAGCGGACGCGGACATTATTCTAGGTGACGATGGCCAAGACACGATCAATGGTCAACTTGGTCCCGACACAGTCGCTGGTGGCCAAGGTGTTGACGTCATCAGCGACCCAGCCACGCAAATCAACGAACGCTTCGCACTATCCGCAGCGATCCAACAGGCGTTGCAAGACATGTGATCGTCGCATTTAACAACGACGTAGGACGGGCACTCTTGCCCGTCGATCAATCACAACCCTCATCTCAAGACGGGCAAGAGTGCCCGTCCTAAAAGAATCTCAAATGCCCTGGGGAGTGACGGCCCCAGTACTCCGTGGCAGACCAAAAGCTCGGCGATGTTCGCCGAGCTTTTGGTGTTTTGAGAAGAGGGCGGACGATGCGCTGCGAATTGGGAGAACTGCGGTCGAAAGCGTGTGGCTCGTCAGGAGACCCGGCCACAACGGGAGTTTTCAAACCTCAAATCTTCATGCCTCTCAATTGCTCGACTGCTCTCGCAATATCTGGCGGCAAAGGGGCTTCAAAGCACAGCGGTTCCCAAGTAATCGGATGCCGGAATTCAATCCGGTGCGCATGCAGGGCGTGGCGGCCTACTAAGAGTTGGTCAGTCGGGATCAATGTGCTTGTTTCCTCATCGTCCTCATCTGGCATCTTCGTGGATGCTCGTCGTTGCGGCTTCTCGGAATCCTTCTCAGCCCGCTGAATCTCTTCGCGATCTGGTTCGGGAATCAGCGACCCATCTCGTCCCTTTTTGATCCATCCGAACGCACCGTAGAACTCGTCATCGACGACTGGATGTCCGATGTCAGCGAGGTGAACTCGGATTTGATGATGCCGACCGGTGACCGGCTTTGCCTCAACGAGCGTGTGATCTGCAAAACGCTCAATGACTTTGAATTCCGTGCGAGCGGATCGAGCATCGAACGCATCCGCTCCCGTGCGCATGAGGCAACTTTCGGGATCGTCACTTCCGCCGATCGGCTTATCGAGCACTCCCTGATCGGGTTCGATCACTCCAGTGACAAGCGCGACATAGGTTTTATGGACCTTTCGCAAAGTGAAGGCTTCCGTGAGCAATGCGTGTGAGCAATGTTCTTTGGAAACAATCATCACGCCGCTCGTCAGCCGATCGAGCCGATGCACGATTCCCGGTCGCAACAGGCCGCGCCAGCGAGTTTGTTGATCCAGATGATGTTGTACGACATTCGCGAGTGAGTTCGACGCATAGTCTCCCGCCGGATGCACGATCTGCCCCGCTGGTTTGACGACAATCATGATCCACGAATCTTCGTAGAGCACTTCGAGCGGTCCCGCGACTGGCGGCAGCAACTTGTCCGGCGGTTCAATCAACCGCACACAAACGCGTTGCCCTTTGTAAACCCGCGTGTCGTTATTGGCGACAACATCGTTGATCCACACTTCGCCAGCCCGCACGATGCGCTGCACTCGAAAGACCGAATAGTTTCGAAAGTGCCGCACCAGAAATGTGTCGATCCGCTTACCCGAAAGAAATCCTTCGACAATCAACTCAGCTTGAAACGGGCCTTGCATGAACAATCCGTGGAAAGCGGGGGATAACACTGACGCTTTTGCCCGATGGGCTCAACTTGAGTACATAATCCAGGACCGTCGCGACTTGCAACCAGCGGCAAGAATCACCGACTCAGCGAGACCAGTCAGTTGCATCGCGCGGGTCGCGACAATTGAAGGGGGCGGATGCGGTCGAACCGAGAGACATCAGCCCATCCTCGCTCAAGGTCAACTCCCTCTTTTCCGATTTCGGAGTTTGTCCGGTCCCGCATTCGGCCGGTCAAACGCGAAGGAGAATAACGATGGAAGTCACCGCACGACGCGAATCTGGCTTAGCTCAACGATCACCGGCGACCCCGCGAACAGATACCGCAGCGCCCCATTTCGCATTGCTCTCAGAAAAACTGACATCGAGCACTACGCAGGTTGAGGCTCCACGACGCTCACGGCGACGCAGTGCTCCACCTGTCGTCAACCCGCTACTTCCCTACAAGATCACTCTTCCCGAATCGGTCCATCGACGATTGCTCCTCGCAGCGGTCGAACGCGGAATCAGCGTCTCAGCACTGACCGCTCAGATTCTCGATCAGCAACTGCCTGAATGAGGCGAGCCGTCTTTCAACTGGTTGGGCAGCCCGGATGAGTCGAGCAGCAAGATCGGTAACACCTACCGAAGTCTTTTGCTAACCTCACGCTGCCGCGCCACGGTGTCGGCGGCATTGCCGTCAGACGTCATTCATCGCTTCAGCAAGGAGAGACAAAAATGGGTGAAAAAGGGAAGAAGGACAAAGGCCAAAAAGAGGTCCAAAAGAAGCCAACGCTGACCCTCAAAGAAAAGCGAGCCGCCAAGAACGCCAAGAAAGGTAAGTAGTGATGCTGTCGTCGCCGCAAGCGGCCAGTTGGTGAGTCATCTTCTTAAATGAGTGTCTCACCGCTGCGCTGAACGGTTTCGAAGAAGTCATTGCCATTTCAATAACGGCCCGGCTGTTTCACGCAGCCGGGTTGTTCTGTTTTCAAATGGAGGACTCGCGTCATGCTCAGCATTCTCGGGTCATCGCGAATTCGATCGGGGCGGGTTCATCGTCGCGAGTTATTGCAGACGAGTGCGCTTGGCTTGTTGGGCT
>CAIJTL010001502.1 GCA_903823545.1 uncultured Planctomycetaceae bacterium | reverse complement strand
AGTTCTTCGGCCGGTTCTTTATTGCTGACCTGAGCAATCGGGCTGGGTGCCGACTTCTTATTGGTCATTGATTCGAGATTGGCGAGCGAGCCGCTGCCAGCACTCTTGGGGCTTGAACCCTTGGGACTGGAGCTATTGGGTGCAACCGGTCGCTTGGCAACCTGAGTTGCTGGCGCGGAAGCTCCGGCAGGTCGCCCCTTGGTGGCGGCGTCCAACTCTGTCAGGAACCTCTCCGGAGAGCGTTCGTTCGGAGCCCAGTCGATCGGGAACGATTGAGCTCGTTCAGCCAATCGGCGAGCACCCGCGACGTCTCCGCGGAACGCCAAGGCTTGAGCATCGTCAAGCATCTTGGTCGCTTGCTGACGATAGCCATCCTTAGAGTCTTTGCTCGAATTTGATCGCGTGAATGGATTCAAGCGACCGAGCGTTGAGGAACTCCGTGAATCGGCGACGGTGGTCGCTGTTCGCGAATTAGTTCCCGAATCTGGCTGGTCAGCTGACGCAGGTCGCGTCGCGCTTCCAGGAACGATTGACCAAAGGCCAGCGGCAGCAAAGGTCGTACAGGCGAGAAGTCCGAGTGCCTTACGCAAAGTAAGTTCCTCCATGAAACCAAAACGGCGGGAGACGTCGTGTCTCGATCACATCACTTGTCTGCGAAGACAAATCAGGGTGTTGGTAATGTGAGCGAAGTCACGGCGCGGGAGAGGTTTTTGGACGGGAAAAGGGAAATGAACTGGTGGCTCAGGCGGGATGCCGGATGCCGGAGAGATGTGCGGCGGGAACGTATTCCATGCGGGAGAAAAGGGTCAACGGGTCTTGCTTCAGATTTTGCAATGATTTCTTTCAGATTCTCAGAATCATCGAAAAACGCGGCAAAAGCTGCCGCTTTGTGAGCGAACCGATTGATGGCGTGATTGCGGCAAGAATCTATTTCAAAAGTAACCCGAAGTGTGAGCGAGGGCGATTCCAAGCTTGATTTCCCGACGCCCTCGCTCACGCCCTCGCTCACGCTTCGCGTTAGTAAACCAGTTTTGAAACAGTCTCTACACAGCCATTGCAATCACAACATCAACAAAACTTTGATCAATCACTTGGCGGGAATGAGGGCGAAGTATCGGTCAAGCTGAGATCAACTGCGAAGAATCATTCATTGGGCTGTCGCAACGACACGTTGCAGCACCGCTGACACCCTTTGGAGAAACGGGACGTCCTGATCTTTTCTTTTTGAATCACAAAGGGCTTGAAACGCAGAGAGAACACACGCAGAGGACGCGGAGAAATCTCCGCGAACTCTGCGACAAACTCCGCGTCCTCTGCGTTTCAAAAAAACATTTGCCAACAAAACTCCGCCGCCAGGAAAATTTTGCACCCGTTTATTTCAATTTGCATCGGCCGTGTTGAAAGAACGCGAACAGGGTTTCGATCAAGCAATTGGCCGTTGATTTGGTAGTCATGAAAACGAAAAAGCCACGGCTGTTGTGGCCGTGGCTTTGTGTTTTGGAATGATCGCTCACTCGTGAGCTAGGCACCGAACTTGTCAAGGCGACCGGCGTGGGCCATCGCAAAGCCCATCAGATATTTCGCCGGGAATTGACCAAGTCCGCCGCGCAGGCAATCACGTTCGCCGAACTTGTCGCAGAGATCAGGACGGCAACGTTCTTCTGCCGACAGCAGCACCGGGACCGGATGCCAACTGTGTGATTTCATTTTGCTCGGCGTACTGTGATCGCCAGTGACGATCAACACGTCTGGTTTCAGCGCCGTGATTCGCGGAATCGCGGCGTCGAGTTCTTCAATGCGTTTCACTTTCTCTGCGAAGTTGCCGTCTTCGCCTGTGGAGTCGGTGTATTTGAAGTGGACGAAGAAGAAATCAAAGTCTTTCCACGATTGCTCCAGTCGATCCATTTGATCGGAGAGAGTTTGACCGGCGTCGAGCACATTCATGCTGACCAGTCGCGCGAGTCCTCGATACATTGGATAGACGGCGATCGCACCCGCCTTCATGCCGTAGACCTCTTCAAACGTCGGGATCGGCGGCTTCTTGTCGATGCCGCGCATCGTCAGCAAGTTCGCAGGCGCGTCATCCTTCAGAATGACTGCCGCTTGTTTGATGAACTCCTTGAGCAACTCGGCGGTTCGTTGCGAGCCCGGATTCTTAGCCACCGGATCAAGCGGCGGGACACCGGTCTTTTGCGGATCTGTGTCTTCGATTTCGCCGCCGAGCCCTTCTGCTCGCAGGACGATCACAAGGCGATATTCCTTGACGTGTTGCACGAACACTTCAACGCCGGGGATCTTGATTCCCGCGTGTAGCTTCTCGCAGAGCTTCTTGGCAATGTCGCTCGAGAGGCGGCCAGCGCGGCGATCAGAGATGTTGCCGTTCGCATCAATCGTGCAGAAGTTACCTCGAATGGCGACATCGTTCGGGCCGAGTTCAAAGTCGATCCCCAACGCCTCGAGCACTCCACGACCGATCTGATATTCCAGCGGATCATAGCCAAACAAACCGAGATGCCCCGGGCCGCTTCCTGGCGTAATCCCCGGCAATACCGGCGTGCTCAAGCCCAGCGTCCCTCGTTTGGCGAGCGCATCGAGATTCGGAGTCTTGGCTGTTTCAAGTTCCGTCAATCCGTCCGGAGTGAGCGGAAGTCCGCCCAAGCCGTCTGCCACTAAAAGCACAATCTTGGAGCCGTTGTTCGTGTTCAACTTACGAGTCAGGTCTTGCAAATCAGGCATGTTCGTTTCGTGTTTTGAAAAAGGTTGATGAAAGGAAGTTGGCGAGCGACGGATTGTTGAGAAGCCCCGAATGGGTTGCAACCCGCGAGGCATTATCGACCGATTGATCCGATACAGGAGGGAGGGCGATTGCTCGTGATATGAGAAAGTGCGATGACACGCGAGGTCTCCCGACGCCGTCACCGACGATCTTCGAAGTTGTACTGGTTCTTCGAAGTTGTATTAGTTCTGAGTCGCGAAGCGACGTCAGCACATAGCCTCGGGCGTCAGCCCGAGGAATGACGCAGATCTGACGAGCCAAGCCGCGAAGCGGCGACAGAACGTTACACGCAAGGCTGCTGTCGCCGTTTCACGGCTGAGACGGCCTGATCATTTCAAAAGCCTTGGGGCAACGCCCAAGGCTATCCGCTGACGCTGCTCCGCAGTTCTAAAGCAGCGCAACTTCCAAAAAATCGCGTTTTGGGTTCGTACTCAACAACGGACTCAGTCAGCAGACATGAATTTCGTTGTGGACGCGACCGATGCCGGGGACGTCTTGGACGACGCTTTGGGCGAGTTGCTTGAGGTAGTACGTCGGGACTCGGCCAGTGATCGTCACGGCGTCGGCGGAGCACTCGACTTGCAGACGGCGGAGCTCTCCGTAGCCCGTCAGGCTCAACGCTTCTTGAATCGCTGCCTCAGGCTCGAGTCCGTCCAACGTTTGCGAACCACTGGCGGTATTCAATTCAAATTTCCGACGGGCAATCGCTTCAGCCATGCTCATCTCCTTATTGTGACTACAGAACTTCTCGGCTCCTTAGCAGAAGCGGTGCCGCGAACGGTGTTTCCGTGATTCAAGGTGGTAACGAATGGCAGCCGGCTCAACGCACGAGTTATAGAGCCTTGACGTCGGAGCTTCGCCGTCGCTGAATTCGCAGGAATTCGGTTGGTTTAACCAATGCTGCAGTAGCTCGATCACAAAAACGACGGCAGACGTCGTGCGTATTCAGCGTCGGATGAGGGCTGTGCGGATTCGTGAATGCGCGACATCAAAGTGTGCCGCGTCGCTCGTTGACGAGTACGGTTGCAGGTATCAGTGTTGCGATACTGCGGCAAATACCGTCAGGACTTCGTCGCATGGCGTGCATCGCGTGTTGCGGCATACGAACTGCTTGCTTCGGAACATCAGCCGGAACATACCAGCGCAGTGCATCACCTTTGCGAGAACGCTTCGTTTTGGGTGACACGCCCTGAGTTCATCGAAGGGAGTGTGAATTGTCGCTCCATCCCCTTCGCAAAGCTTCAGGACGTGTCACCCTCCGGAGTCATTGAGAACCGGACGCAAGCGTGTTCTGCGCTGATCGCTTTCTGATTGTCCCTCAAACGCCATAGCCAATGTTTCCAAAGTGAGCCCAATGATGCGCGACCTCAAGTCGATTCTGGTGGCGACCAATCTGACTGCGGCAAATGACCAACTCTTTGAGACGGTCATGAATTTTTCATGGAGCTTCGGAGCAAGGCTCACGGTGCTGCATGTGCAGCCGCAACAGGAACTCGGAATGCTCGATGCTTATTGCCTGCATCTCGAAGCGAAGCTGACTGAAGAGATTGCTCGACGCTTCGCCGATGAGCATGCGGGGGTCGATTCGGTCGTTATTGAACGGGGTTCACCAGTGGCGGTGATCTTGCGCAAGGCGAATGAGATTGATGCCGATCTGATCGCCATCGCAACCGGCGATGATTCGCGACGAGTTGGCCCGATCGCTCAATCGGTCATCGAACATGCCAGTCAGCCGGTTTTGGCCATTCATCCTGGCCAGCACAACGCCAAGATCCAAACCCTACTTTGTCCAGTCGATATGTCCCTCACATCCAAGCGAGGTTTGCTGAACGCGATTCGGTTGGCTCAAGGATTCGGAGCAAAGCTGCATGTCATGACCGTCGTTCCGGAAGTCGGTTGGCTCACCGCCGCCGAACAATCGGGTCAGATCATTCAAGCGAGAAATGCCTACAACGAGCAGTGGATTCAGCGACTCAACCAATTCTTGGCGGACGTTGATTTTGAAGATGTCGCGTGGACCAAAGAGCTTCGCAAGGGGCGCATCGACGAAGAGATCTGTGCGGCGGCTCTCAAGGACCGAGCGGACCTCATCGTGATGGGAGCGACCGGAATGACGGGAGCCGCTCAAATCCTGATGGGGAGTACGACTCGCCGACTTTTGCACCGACTTCCATGTTCGTTACTCACCGTCAAAACAGAAGACGTCTTGAGTGCCGACTACGAATCTGCGATCGAGGAAATCCGTTGGCTGCTCGATCAAGCTCAAGTGGCGATCGAAACGCACAATGATGAATTAGCCGTACGAAAGTTTGATGCCGTCTTGCGACTGAACCCGTTTCACATTCCAGCTCTTGAAGGTCGCGCTCAAGCCTGCGACCGAATCGGTGATTTCGAACGTGCGGATCGCTGTCGCAAACGCCTGAATGATCTCCAACGCTACCCCGTCCTCAAATAGGCGAGCTCGATCATGTTGCCAACCGAAACAACGGAATTCACTGCAAGAGTCGCCGTGTTCTCGAAACCTGACGACGTCCATGAATTGGCCGACGTCTTGAAAGACGAACTTGGCCTGCATCCGACCGATGCGATGCACGAAGCCCATCTCGTGCCATGCGTACTGACTCCGCGATTGACCTCAGCCAACGCAGATCGGATCGCAACGGCCATCGAACAATTAGGCTTGAGGGCAGAATCATTCCCGTCTGACGAACTACAGGCGTTTGATGACCTACACATCGTGCATCATATTGCTTGCCGAATGAACGGCTTAGAAATCCTCGATCTCATCGGGCTACCTACCGAGTTGATTCCCTGGGATGACGTGATGGTAATGAGCGTTGGTGAGACACCGTCTGAATCGGCACACCAACAACTCAACGGCGAATTCACGATGCTCTCGTCGGCTCGCCCGGTTCACGGAGTGGTCACGGAAGTTCCCGCACACACAATCGAGTTGTGGATCGTTTGCCAGAACCCAGAACGCACTTATCGACTCGATGGCAGTAAGTTGAACTTCGAGTCACTCGGCGAGCGAAAAACGAACTCCACGCGAATCAACATGCGATTGTTGTTGCAAGAGCTTGTCCGCCGCACACCGCACGCACACCTCACTCCCGCCGCTCGACAATTCCTCGATCAAGACCAGCTCGCCCGCTTTCGCTCGCCAGAACAACTCCAAAGCGTGACACAGTTGCATTTACTCATGGCCCATCGTCTGTGCTCGGCAGACTAGTGATCGACTCAGATATGATCATTCACGTAGCGGAGAACACCTAACCCGACCAAACTCAGACGTCCAATGAAATGGTCATCCAAGGCACCGCGCCACTCAAATCAATGAGAGTGTGGCTGAGACCACCGCTAGCAAATGCACCACTATGAAGCAGCTGGAATAGCAGGGCTCAATCGTGACGGATTGGATTTCGAAAGCAGTTGATACCAGCAACAGCGACAACAACTTTCGGCTCAATGCACGACCCGAAAGTCACCCCAAGAGTCAGCATGGGCTTCGGCTTGATTGGCGTTGGTGAGCCGGTGGGAGAGAGATTCTGGACGCTACGACGGAAGGGGCAACATGCGATCGACTCCTAAAAGTCTGCGTGTGCCTCCGGAGTATCCAGTCAGCAACGGAACCTGATGATAAATGATTGGAAACAGAGGCCACACTCAGCCCCGACTGCATTGATATGGCCGGGGCTGAGCGGGCACGAAATTAGTACTCGCCGACAACTTCCTTGTTGGATCGTGTGACTAAGCTCACGAAAACCCCGAAAGCAATCTTGTCGTTGATGAAGCGAACGGCGCCGTCACCCATGCAGAAGTTGGCTCCACCTGAATGAAACGCAAACGGCTGCGAAGTTCCTTGGACACCAAACGCACCACTGGGATAAGTCTCAGCACCGACGTCGTAGCCGTTGGTCGCATTGAAGGCGACCGTCCCAAACAACCCGGCACCGTTAGGTAACTGCCCAGTGACGAGAATGTCACTCGCAGGACGGCACCAACCACCCGCATTGACTCGATTCGTTGGAACGGAGCCAATCTGGCCCGCAGCCTTGCGATAGTAATAAGGGCGGCCAGCGGATTCGTGAATCGCGATCGTTGTCGACAGGCCGTCAGTCACGTCGCGCAGTTTGGCATCTTCGTTCTGTACGAACATGCCGCCGTAATACCTATTGGCCGGGGCTGTTGGATCGGTGAATAACCCACTTGTCGCACTCAAAACCGTTGGAAGCAGCACCTGAACCCCGCGATCAACACCCTTGGAAAACGAATAGTCACCTGCGGCAGCGATCGTCTGCGCCCAACCGGTCGGCGTTGTTGTTGAGTCTGGATCGCCATCCAACTTTCCAGCCTGTGGATTAGAGGGACACAACAGCGTCGGTAGAACCGTACTCACCACAGACCGTTGAGTGGCGTTGGTATCACTCCACTGCAAACTCTGATTGTAGTTCTTGTAGAGCGGAGCCTGATCAAGGTAAGGCAAGAGGCGAACCAAACCAGCCAATCGCTTGCTGCCAGTTGCAGGCGGGCGATTGCTTGTTGACAAGTGCTTAAACGACTCTTCAAACGTCTGAACTGCAACCCCCATTTGCTTCAGACTGTTTTTGCATTGCGAACGGCGAGCAGCCTCACGGGCTTGCTGAACGGCCGGCAGCAAGAGTGCGATCAAGATCGCGATGATCGCAATGACCACCAGCAGCTCAATCAGGGTGAAACCACTTCGGTGACTTGAAGACAACGGGGATTTCAGAATTTGCTTTTTCACGAACAGGATCTCCTTGTGGGTGGGCGGGCCTCAATGTGAGGCGAGTATTTGATTAGGCCAGCCATCTTGACTGGCAAAAAACGGGGCAAGACCAGACGCAACGATTAACAACACAGCATGATCGACCTCCTTCATCCCCAAGACGCTGCCACCACGGGAATGATTCGAATTGATACACCGTTATTTTTTCAGCTCAAAAGAAGTCAGCGTGACCCCTGTCGCTTCGGGCTTCACCGACGCCGTCAGATCTGACGTATTGGGGGCCGCGTATTTCGGCGGCAACTTGTTGTCGCCGCGAACAGGACCACTTTCTGTTGGCACAAGTGGATGCCACACGATGGCTACTTTGTACTCACCAGCGGGAGCTCCATCCTTTGCATCGTGCGTGCCAACTTCAAACGTTCCATCCGGGCCAGTCGTTGCCGTTGGGCGAATCTCTTCTGGAACCTTCGTGTCGACCGGAAACAAAACGACTTGAGCACCAATGACTGGCTTCCCGTCAAACTTGACGCTCCCCTTCACGGGATAAACGGTCTCCCAAGGCTTAGCCCCGCCACCGCAGCCGACAGATAAGCTCGCAGCCATTAACAGGGTTGTTAATTTCCAGGAATGTTTCATCGTTTCAGTTCCTTTAGTCAGAGTTGAGGGTGAGTGTCTGCGAATGTTTTTCGCGAACTAAGAAGTAGGTGGGACTCAAGTCGGCTCGTTGTTGCGCGTGAGTCGCTTTCGTTCGGTTCGTTCCACTTGCACGATCGCACCTTCGTGGACGACCAGAAGCACTTGGCCAAATCGCAAACCACGTAACGACTCTTCGATGGCCTCAAGCGCGGCCGGAGTGAGTGGGTACACGCGAGTATCATCGTTTGCTGATTTCATGATTTCACTTTTGAAAATGTGACTCGAAGATTGTTGGTCTTCATCGAGATTCAGTCGCGACGGACGTGCCAATCGCTCACGAAAATTTGCTTTTGTTGTGAGCACGAAAGAGATGTGAAATATGTTTCAGTCTGATCGTGGCAATGAATGCTCGCTAACTTCGGCAGTCGTGAATGCAAATCACACAGGGGGGACGAAGTCGCAGCGAATAACAACAGCCGATGCCCCGATCGACATAAGCAATTAGCGACATTCGCTGTATCTGCATCAAACGAGAGCACGCTCGATTCACGACAAGCGGTCGCCACGAAACACTCAGGGCCTGAAGATGAGGAACTCATCTCCAGGCCCCGGATCATGATCAGAACCAAACTCGAACTTTAGATCGCGTATTCTGGCTCAGGGGCAAACACACGCATCTTTTTCGGCGAGACATACACCGTCTCTCCCACGATCAGGCGCAGCGATTCGAATCGTTCCAATGGCAGATCGACTTGGATATCAGCACCGTCCGAACCAAGCAGGCCAATTTTCGCAATCGCTCCGGCGGGATTGATGCGGGTCACGCTCGCAGGCAACGCTGGCTGTCCGTTTGCATGTCGTTCGATGTCGAGTTCGTGAGGACGAACATAAATATGTGCCGCGTGTGCCTTGCTTGTCATACCGACGGGCATCTCCAGCGGCATGTCATTAAGCCATGCTTGGCCGTTCGCGATACGAGCGTGAAAGACGTTCGTTCTGCCGAGGAAGTCCATCACGAATTCAGATGAGGGATGGTGAAAGACTTGCTCCGGAGAACCGACTTGTTCGACCGTCGCTTTATTCATCACAACGACTCGATCGGCGACTTCAAGAGCCTCTTCTTGGTCGTGAGTCACGAGCACGGTTGTGACATGAATCTCGTCATGCAGCCGACGCAACCAATCTCGCAAGCCTTGTCGGACCTTGGCATCAAGCGCACCGAACGGCTCATCGAGCAACAGCACTTTCGGCTCAATGGCGAGTGCTCGGGCGAGTGCAACGCGCTGACGCTGGCCACCCGAAAGTTGCACGGGATAACGGCCAGCGAATCCATCCAACTGGACGAGCTTCAGTAACTTCATCGCTCGTTCGCGGATTTCGCTGTTCGACGGCCGCTCTGCTCGCGGTCGAACTTTCAAACCAAACGAAACGTTTTCCAAAACCGACATGTGCCGAAAAAGTGCGTAATGTTGAAACACGAAACCAACTTGGCGTTCCCCAACACCTTGTGTTGCGACATCAAAACCATGAAACAAGATCTTTGTTTCTGGGTTCCGATCGGGCTCTTCTAAACCGGCCATGATTCGCAACAGCGTTGTCTTGCCCGAGCCAGACGGCCCCAACAACGTGATGAGCTCGCCGTCTTCGATCTTGAGGTTCACATCGCGCAAGGCTTGGTAGTTGCCGAATGTTTTGCTGACGTGTTGAACTTCGAGGCTCATGAGATGTTTCCGTTGGTATCTCCGCCTTGAGGCGGTTGATGTCTTGGTGGGTGGCGATCAGCGTCGATGTGGGATCAACGCTTTACGTGGGAACTGCCGTTTCAAATTCAAAACCTCGCGTCCAAACAGCGAGGGATACATTGCGTGCCACGACACTGGCTTCCGTTGGCGCTTTGACAGCCGTCTCACTGACTTCGGCATCAGAATCTGAAACCGAGTTGGCCATCTGTTGTTGAATCTTTCGCTCCAATAACGTCTTGATCACCAACGTCACTAACGCCAAGAGGGCCAGTAATGACGCGACCGCGAATGCTGCAACAAAGTGGTATTCGTTGTAGAGCACTTCGACGTGAAGCGGGATCGTGTTGGTTTTCCCTCGGATACTGCCAGAGACCACGGCAACTGCGCCGAACTCACCCATCGCTCGAGCGTTTGAAAGAATCACACCGTACAACAAGGCCCATCGAACATTCGGCAGAGTGACGTACCAAAAGGTCTGCCAGCCATTGGCTCCGAGTGACAACGCGGCCTGTTCTTCTTCGGTTCCTTGTTCTTGCATCAGCGGGATCAGTTCGCGAGCCACGAAGGGAAACGTCACGAACACGGTTGCCAGCACAATGCCTGGAACTGCGAAGATCACCTTGAAATCGTGAGCCGACATCCACGGACCGAACCAACCTTGCGCACCGAACAGCAACACAAAGACCAAGCCAGAGATGACAGGCGAAATCGCAAAGGGCAAGTCGATTAATGTGGTCAAGAAATTCTTGCCCCAGAATTCAAACTTGGCGATGGCCCAAGCAGCGGCCAGTCCAAAAACGAGATTCAATGGCAATGAGATTCCGGCCGCGAGTAACGTCAACTTGATCGCTGACAGCGCGGCGGGGTCACGAAAGCTGGCTAGATAAGCTCCGAAGCCTTCTCGCAACGCCTCATAGAAAACGGTGATCAGCGGTAGCAACAAAAAGATGCCGAGAAAGCTCAGGCTTGTGATGCGGATAAGAACACGAACCCATAACGGTTCGCGCAACGCTCGGCGTTGTGGTTGAGTGCTGGCCGCAGAGGTGTGTTTGCTTGGAGCGTGCATGAATCAGATTCCATTTCTCGGCAACTCTCTCCCACCGAGCGT
>CAIJTL010001501.1 GCA_903823545.1 uncultured Planctomycetaceae bacterium | reverse complement strand
CTGACTTCTTCGGCAACGCGCCGAAGATCCTCAACGCGAAGGGCGAGCCGATCGTGCTCGAGAACATCCCGCTGCTCGGCAACATCCCGCACTACCACGAGACGCTCGGACCGGGCGAAGCACTCGGACCGTTCTACCTGAGCGTCGGTCTCGGCGAGAACCCGCGCCCCCACCAACAACACTGGCACCCGCTGCTCAAGTCTCCCGTCGCCGGTCAGTACAAGCTGACGCACACGGTTTTGGTCAACGTGCCGGGAGCGGACCCGAATGCTCCTGCGAAGAAGGCAGAACTCACCAGCAGCACGGTTGAGTTCGCGATCGTTGAACGTAAGACGGTTGAAACGAGTGCGACCCCTCTTCCGAGCTCTCTTCCACTACGCACGCCACTGACTCGAATCCGTGGGATCGTGGTTGATCCTCAAGGGCGTTCCATTTCCGGTGTTGATGTGCAGGAGAAGTACTCGCTCAACAGACAGTCGATGGAGTGGGACTCGCCGACAGCGGGGCAGGTCTTGAAGACCGTGTCTGGTCAGGATGGTCGATTTGAGTTGATGGTTCCGGTGGATCGTTTCGTCATGTCGCTGATTGTCGGCACTCAGACGAAGGCTGGTGGTGACGGCGTTCTTTTGATGGGTGTCGCATCCATCACGGAAGAAGTTTCGACGCTGATTCCTGAGCAGCGGATCGTGATGAAACCAGCAACACGCATTGAAGTGCAGGTGAGTGACGCTCGGGGGCCGACGGCTCAGGCTGAGGTCGGCGTCATGATGCCGTTCGAGCCGCTGGCCGTCGGACGAACAGACGCTGCGGGGCGGGCGGTGTTGATGCTCCCAGCCGACGCCGTGGAGAAGCCGCTCATCACGTCGATTTATGCCGCCAAACCGGGAGTCGGTTTTGAGTCGCGATCGTATGTCGATCGTGAGGCGTTCAAGGTGCGACGCGTGGAACCCACGGTCAGTCTGATGCTGAGTGGGGCAAGAACTGTCCGAGTCAAAGTGTTGGAGTCACCCGGCGATCGGCCGATTGCAGGGCTGACCCTCTATCCGTGGTACTTCTCACGCAATGGCGAAGATGGAGACGAGAACGTTGAATCGGCCAGCAGATGCGCGTGTCGAACAGACGCCAACGGGATCGCGACGTTCAACACCATTCCAACTTGGCACTCCGGACCGTTCATTGCGTGGCCGAATTCAAAACAGTTTGAGCATGTGCGCTGTGTGGTCCCGGGAGGAGTTGAAGAAGTCACGTTGCGAATGCCCCGCTTGGTGCCGATCTCTGGCGTCGTCAGGCATTCCGACGGGCGGGTTGCGTCGGACATCAAGGTCGTCGCTAAGGGCGAGAATTATTCGGACGACGATTTCTCCGACGAGTCCCTGACTGACCGAAATGGCCGCTATCGGATGCTCGTGCCACCACAGCGGATCTACTTGTTGACGGTCGATAATTCCAAATGGGGCGCGAAGCCGCTGACTGGTTTTGGCGTGGAACCGCATCAGCCACGTGAGAACCTCGACTTCCAATTGCAGCCGACGACGCGCGTCTTCGGTCGCGTCACAACGACTCGGCAGAAGTCGAGCGAACGAGACCTTCCGGGCGATCCGATCGCCGGACATGAGGTGCAGATCACTCAGTGGGGGACGCGATTGGAGTCCATCGCCGGTGTGACGTTGCCCTTCGTGGAAGACGGACAAAAGGTCGTGCAACCCAAAATGATTCACCGCGTGAAGACCGATGAGTCCGGGCGCTTTGAATTGCCGCTCGGTCCCGGTCGGTACTCAGTCAGTCCGACGACCAATTCCGTCGAGCAGTTCGAGATTACGGACCAGCCTGAGTTCGAGTTGAAGATCACGGCTCGGCGGTCTGATGGCGAAAAGGCGCTACAAGTCTCGGTCGTCTCCGGTGAGCCAGCAGCTCCCGTCGCGAACGCTCGTGTGGTCGGCGTCTTCGCCCATTCCGAAGCCAGCCAGATTTTGAAGGCTCAGACCGACGCGAACGGAAAAGCCGATATCAAACGACGCGATTATCGACTCGTCCTGCATGCCGAGAACGCGACTCGAACCGAAGCCGCGGTTCAGTCCGTGGAGTTCGATGCGGCAACAGCCACGCTGGCTCTGCAACCGTACTCGACCCTGACCGGACGATTGCTGGACGCGAACAAAAAGCCGCTGGCGAACCATCTCATCGAGTCCGCGATCCACGTTCCGTTCGGTGCCGCGAATCACCGACCTTTGGCAGAAGCATCAACTTCAACCGACTCCACTGGCCGCTTCCGCCTGATGCGAGTCGTCCGCGGCCAGACGTCTCACCTGCGATTCCGTGACGTCAACGACACGTGGCACGACATCGCTCCCGTCACGATTGAGTCTGAAGCGGAAAAGGAACTGGGCGATGTCGCTGCCCCTGTAGTCGCCGTCTTGCAACCTCAGCCTGACAAAATGGGAGCGAACCCGACCAATCAGAAAGACCCAGGCGGGCCGCCTGAGCTACGACTGGCAGATGTCGTCCGTGACTTCAACGCTGAGAACAAGCAGCTTGGACGAGGTCTCGATCAGCCTGTGGTGACGGAAGACGAAATCATCACGAGCATCAAACGCGATCAGTGGAAGCGGGGCGATCCGTGGTCGCTCAATGAAAAAGAGATCGCCGCGTTCAAGGCGGTCGCAGAGTCGAAGCGGTTGCCGAAAGGCTCGTACTTGGATGTTTACACGGAAGAGCGGGTCGAGACGTTTTTGTTGAAGCAGTTGTGGAATGTGAAGTTGGTGCTGCCGGCCATCGGGCATGATGGCTTCGTCGGGCTGGCGATCCGCGACACTCTCGTCGCTGAAGAGAAGATCGATCCGAAGGATGTCGCGTGGGGCAAGCCGGATGCTGACGGGTTGTCGCTCGGTGCATATCTCTCGCCGAGGAAAGCTCAGTACGCGTTCGGCGAACGAGTTCGCTTGCGGCTCTTCGTTCGCAATGACGGCAAGCAAGCCGTGAAGACAACGTGGCCCAATACCTCGCACCCGATGCCCGATGACTTCACCGTGACTGATGAAAAAGGCGCGAAGGTCGCTGTCCGCATCGGCCATGACGATTGGAGTCATCCGTGGGTCTCCGGGAACATCGGCGGTGGAGCACTCGGCCCCGGCGATGTGCATG
>CAIJTL010001500.1 GCA_903823545.1 uncultured Planctomycetaceae bacterium | reverse complement strand
CATCGCGCAGATACTCCGTCCAAGCGTGCCTGAGGATGAGCGCGAAGGGCACCCACCAGATGAGATCATTAGTAATGCAGTTCAGCGCGAAGGCCCACGGCAGCTGCTCGGTCCACAGCGCTTGAATCATGCCGAGCGGACCAAAGACCTTTCCGAGAAACCCCACCAGCACGATCGGCCAATGTCGCACGGGATCAAATGCGGCGATGGCATAGCCGATGCCGTAAACGCCCACGATCATCCCGATGCATTGCCAAAACTGCGGGTAATTGGGTTGCGGCATGTGCAACCAATCAAAGATTGCCCCAGGAAACAGCACTGCGAAGCCGCCCCAGAGGACGTTGTAGAGTCCAGCGGCAAGCAAGACATTGCGCATCCAGCGCGGAGAAGCAGAGCGAGTGTTCATAGGGGAGAGACCGGGCTTGCGGGGTGTCTCATCCTATCCCACACACCATCACGAAAGCTCTGTTTCACCTTTAACGATAAACGGACGGCACTCTGCTTCGCACCAGAGCCTGTAAACGTTGAGAACGTTTGGACGAATTCCCGTGACGGGGACTTTGAGAAATCCGTTCCTTTGTGCGGCCTCAAAGAGAATTCGTTCCTTCTGCGTCAGCCGGTGTCCCACACTGCGACTACCGATTTTCGCTCGGGTGGGTTGACCACGGCTAAGCCGTTCTACATCATCTTTGTTTGGTCGAGGCATGGCGTCATCTCCTCGCCTAAGGCAGGCGGCGCGAGGCTTGGGAGCCTCAAAGTGTAGCAATCGAGGCCAGGCACAATTGCCGCGTTAGAGGAACTTCGCGAACGGGTGAAACCTGAGGCGATTTTTCGGATCCGTTCTCATCTTCAGTGCCTTCACGGTTTCCGCCATCGCATCCGTGCCGAAGATCACCGACGACGATGCCGAACGATCCACATCATCAGGCTGCGAATGTGTGCCGCTGAAGTCGACTGTCAGACCGTCGACTTCTCGCGCTTGGTCAACGACAAGGTTGGTGAGGTCGACAATAGCTTGACGCTCGTCGCCGGTCTTGTCTTTGGCGTCGTACTGCGTGATGAGATCGACAAAGAATGTGTGATGACAATTGCCAGTGGGGATTCTTGTTCCTGATAGCGCCGCGCCTCCGAGGGATCGAATCTCGACGAGCGAAAACGCTGCTTCGTTGAGTGGCGCTTGGGCAACGACTGTGTTGCACACGAAGTCAAGGATTCTGTCGTCGGGAATGCCCGTGGTTCCCATGCAGTGCTGGAGCATGGCAATCGGGTTCCCTTTGATTTCCGCGATGACGGGCCACAACGCAGCTGCCGCTTCGTACCAAGATCCCCAGCGTGCGGACGCGACCACCGGAAGCTTCAAGCTTGCGGCGAGGTCCTCCAACGGCTTGACGAACTCCGCGGCGCTTCCTTGAAAGGAATCGTAAAAGACGACCGTCGCGACCAACGCCTTTGTGCCGGTGACCACCAACTCCATCGAAACGGATTCGTTGGGAAGAACGCGATCTCTCATGAAGCGAACCGCGCCTCGTGAGAACTCCACGGCCTGTGCGCGGGTTTCGAACGCGATGACTCTTTGCT
>CAIJTL010001499.1 GCA_903823545.1 uncultured Planctomycetaceae bacterium | reverse complement strand
GAGTGATTTTGAACCGACTTGAATTTGAAGTGTTGTTTCAAATGCGACCAGTGTATCGTCGCACGGACGGCTCGAATTCAGGCGTTTCATTTCAGGAGCCCTGCCATGGATCAACAAGATATTTGCAACCTGACGAACCTGTTTGCTGACGTCCCTACCTCGCTCACCGAAGAAGCGTTTCAGACAATCTTCTCTCTGCCGGGCGTGCGAGTGGAGCGGATTGTGTCGCTTGGTCATTGCTCGCCGGAGGGGTTCTGGTACGACCAAGAACAGCACGAACTAGTCATTCTGCTGACAGGAACCGCGCGCTTGCGGTTCGAGGGGGATGAGGCTGCTCTTGAGTTAACGCCTGGCGCGATCGTCAACATTCCGCCGCATCAGAAGCACCGAGTCGATTGGACTGATCCGAATCAGGCGACGATTTGGTTGGCAATTCATTTCGATACATCGCACGGTGCAAATAGAGTTGCTCCACCTTCGCCCTCGCCCAAGGGGTTCGACGCAAAAACTTCAGGCTCGAATTGATGCTCGGGTCGTGTGTGAAACATCGAATCGGAATCAAGAACCCCATCTCGTCCCAACCGAGTTGTTCTACGAGCCGTTCTAAAATCTTCGCGAGACTCACGCCGTGCAGAGGATCATTGGGGTGTTGTTGTGTCATAAAGTTCCGCTGAGTTGAACTGAAAGATGGTGTTATTTGAATTTAGTCAACATGAGCGGTTTTGGATTGTGCCCACGGAAAGACACCGAAGGAAATCATGGCGGCAGTTGTTGCTTAGCGAAACGAGGTCGCATCGAAGATCGCCTTGATCACTTTTCTTTCCGTGCCTTTCAGTGTGTTCCGTGGGCTGATTACCACTCTGTTTGAGTTACGGATCATCGTCTAGCGGCTCAAGAAACCAGCCCGATTGTGATGTGATCGGCGGCTCGGCGTCTGGCAGAAGTTCTCCCGTGAGTTGATGCAGAGACCAACGGATTGCTAGCGGAGTTACTAACGGCTCGACCTTCGGACCGAGGTATTCGCGCATTCGTGTCACTTGTGATTTCGCCTGCATTCGCCCGATGGAAATCGCACTCATGGATCTAACGCGAATGAGCTCTGAAGGAGTGACTGGAGGCTCCGTCAGACGCTCAACTAGCAGCGTTGCAAGCGGCTCATCCGGAACTCCGTTGTGCATAACGCCAAGCGACCAAATAGCCGCACCACGCGAGTAATCACCGAGTTCAAGAAGTTTGGGAATGTACTTCCGCAGTAGGCTTTCCGCTGGTGCGTAGTTCTGGAGACCAAACGCCTCAAAAAGGTGCGCGACCTGCTCGTCGACACCGTTGACGGATTTGCCTTTACTTCGAGCATCTGTTTGCTGTGTTGCCTTCGCAAGCATGGCTGGAAGTGTTTCGGGAACCGCTAGCTTACGAAGTCCCCAGGCAGCTGCGATAAAGACCTCTCTGCGACTCGAGTCAAGTAATTGCACTAAGCGAGGGGCCGCAGGCTTGTGATCGAGTTCGCTCAATAACAATGTGGCCTGTTCTTGACCACGCCAGCTTTCTCCCGCGAGCACTTGTGTCGCAGTCTGGCGAACTGCGGAATCAAGTTCTGGTTTTTGAGCCAAGACAAAGAGAGCTTCGCGGATATTTCCTCGCAGTTTCGGATGCACG
>CAIJTL010001498.1 GCA_903823545.1 uncultured Planctomycetaceae bacterium | reverse complement strand
TTAGCAGTCATCGCCGATGATGGTGGTTGTCATTATGAGTCCGCTTGCTGTCTGGAGAATTGCTGTTCGATGAGTTGCCGCAGTGCGGTCACTTCCGCTTCTAATGCGTGAACTCGTCGCAGGATCTCGCGCGGGAGTGCGGTGTCACAGGCAGGAGCGGCGGTCGGTGTAATCGACATGTTTAGAGCTGCAGTGTTCGAAGCCTTGGACACCGCTGGCTCAACATGATTCGGCGAACTTGGAGCCGCCGGTTCGTTACGCGGGCAGACCTGGCAGTTCGGAAGCATCAATCTCAATTGACTTCTTCGTTGTTCCGATACGTCAGTGCCGTGCAGACTGAGATATTCCAATTCCTTCAGGCCCACCAAGTGCTTCATTCCTGCGTCGGTGACGCGAGTTGCTCCGAGATACAAACGCTGGAGGTGCGAGAACATCGCGACGGTCGCCAAGTCGTCGTCCTCAACCGCCGTGCCGACAAAATTCAACATGCGGACGTCGCCGTCAGCGAACAATTCGATGTCGGCCCGCAGTGCGCGTATTTTGGGGATGGCCTCTCGAAAGGCTTCGGTGCTGACTTGGTTCATGCTGACTTTCACAAACGGTGATGAACTGGGACGAAGTTCGTAGCCACGCTCGCCGTGAGCTTGGGCAGACTCGCTGTAGCCCACGCTCTTGGCGAGCGTGGCTACATTGGCTTCTTGCCGCGCGGTTCGGTCAGTGGCCCAGCCATTGGCGGCTTTTCAAAGAATAGCGTGTCGCCGGTGACGCGAGGATCGTGGGTGCTAGTCAGTTCGGACATCAGTTTCTGATTCAGTTCGGCGCGAACCGATTCGTATTTCGGATCGGCCGCGACGTTGTGGAGTTGATGCGGATCATCGGCGATCACGAACAACTGCTCGCGCGGACGTTTCGCGAACGCGAGGTGGTAGAACGGCTTCCATTCCGGTTCGTTGCGGTGCTTGATGAGCCACGCCTTCGTCGGACTGGAATCCATATCGGACAGCGTGACGCGCGTGTTGTTCGTCAGCACCGCCGCCGCCGGTTCGTCGTTGCCGTCGAGCTTGTACGGATTGCCCAGCGGCCAGCGATCCGGCTCGAAGTTGATGATGTAGAGGTACTCGTTCGTGCGAATCGCGCGTTGCGGATACGGCAGATGTCCGTCGCGAGCATCCTCGACATGCCGCTCGCGACCGGTGATGACGAACGAGCGCTGCGAATCAACGTGGCCGGACTGCTCCGATCGCAACACGGGAACCAAGCTGCGTCCGGTCATGACATCCGGCGGCGCAAGTCCCGCGACTTCCAAGAACGTTGGGGCGAGATCGGGCAAACAAACGAAATCATCGAGCACTCGGCCACCTCGAGTTCCCGCTCCGCGAATCGCCAAGGTCACGCCGGTTCCGAAGTCGTACAAGTTGCACTTCCCGTGCGGAAAGCCGGGTGGTCCGTGATCGCCGCTCACCACGACCAGCGTGTCGTCGAGTTCGCCGATCTCCTCCAGCTTCTTCAACAGCAAGCCAATCGCGTGATCGAACGCCTGAATCTCGCCGAAGTAATCGGCGATGTCTTCTCGCACTTCAGGAACATCGGGCAAAAACTTCGGCAGCTTCCCTTTGAGCGAATCGGGATCAATCCCCCACAACGCCTTGCCCGAACCTTCCTCCCACAAGCGATGCACGTTGGTAGGACCGAACCAATAACAAAACGGTTGCGCGGATTTGCGGTCGGCGAGGAATGCGTCGAAGTTCCCCGTCACGTCGCGATACATCTCCGCTTTCGCTGCGTCGATCGGCTTCCCCTCACGAACCAGCTTCGTAACGTTCTCCGAAAAGTTGTTGAACTTACCGCCTGCTTTCTCATACGCGAATCGTTCGCCGCCAAACGGCGCATCGTTTGGAGTGCCGGGGCTCCAGACTTTGTACGTCTGCCCGATGTGATAGCCGGCGTCATGCAGCAGCAACGGGAAGCTCGGTATCTTCGAGTCCCATACCGCTCCTTGCAAAATCGCCGCTCGACCTGTGCGCCAAAAGTATTGGCCCGACAACAACGAACTGCGGCACGGAGTACACGACGGCGCATTCACAAACGCTCGCCGAAACAGTACCCCCTCGCGCGCGATCCGATCGATGTTCGGCGTCTTGAGCACATCATTCATCGACCCCGGCCCATCCACCGCCGCGAAGATGCTGGCATACCGACCCCAGTCAT
>CAIJTL010001497.1 GCA_903823545.1 uncultured Planctomycetaceae bacterium | reverse complement strand
CGACCGAGGGCTTTTCGCATTGGAGCGGCAGCATCTATTTGGCAATTACAAACCACCGAGCAAAGTTTTGGGACGGGTAAGCGGCACAGCGATTTTGTGTTCGATGTCCACGACTCTTAGCGGGATGGTAGGCTTTGAGCGTGGTGGAAGTGGCGGTTCAACATAGTGCCCATAGAAGTGAGCTTCGGGAGTCTCGGGCCAATTCAACAGGATTTCCAAGATCTGTTTGCGTCCTAAATCCAGTCGTTCAATTTCATTCGGAACGGCCGCTGTCACTTGCGGCAGTGTGCTGAGATAGAATCCTGCCAACATCCAGCGAGCACGCAAGGCGACCCGTGGATGGTGAGATTGAGTGGCATCAAGAATTCGCTGATATGCTTTAATGGCAGACTCAACATCCGATTCGACTAGCCATGCGTGGTCGGCTTCGATCTCCAATCGCAAGGGGTCATTGGCAGGAAGAGACGCAGCGAGCTTTACGGCTTCAGACAACGTGGCCTTTGCCTCTTTCGTTTGATTTAAGTTGATCTGGCAACTGGCCAACAACATCTTGGCAAAAACGGAATTTGGCTCATCGCGCAAGACCAGTCGAAATGACTCCATTGCTTCCTCGTTCATTCGCACGCTTGCTTGATCGTCGCGAACGAATTCCGTTGCTGCTTCGAGCTTTGAATAGCCTTTGAGCAATTCTCGTAAAGCGTTCGGAGTCTGCGCGAGGTCGGTTGTGATTGCTAAGTTCGAGAACGTTTTGGTCAATGAGTCAGCTTGCGGGTTCTTTTGCGATGCAATGAGCAATCCTTTCCATGCCTTTTCAGTGACCGTCAGCAGATCGTCACGAGATGTTTCTCCCTCGACGATGGTTTTTCCGCTGGAATCAGATGCGAACAATTCGAGTGAGATGCGACCATCAACAGGGCGCAGCGCGCCGCCAATGACAAACGTGGCCCCCAAATCAGCCGCGAGAGCCGCCCGACGTTCTGGTGTGACAGCGCCATCAGGGGCGGACAATCTCAACCATGATCGGCGAACCTGATCGCCGCTAAATGCCAGCAAAGGGTCGATGTCTTGGAGTTGCTTTGTTAACAGCGCTGCGATGTGATAAGCGTCATCTTCGTAGGAAAGCTTGTAGTCCACTTTGTCTAATGGAGGCAGAATCGCCACACGAGTTGTCGGAAGTTCTTGTTTTGATTGCAGGGCCGCCCACTCTTTATTTGCGATAGGACGTAACTCTTGGCGATCCTCTCCTCCTGATTGAACGGCACGAGTCAGCCGTGCCACGACATCGGAATCAGTCAGATCCAAAAACTTCCCCGAGGTCTGTTTCGTAATCTCGTCAAAAAAGTCACGCATTTGTCCAAGGCGAATGTGATCAGCTTGAGTAGCGCGAGCGGCCTTATCGCAAGCAAGAGCGAAGATTGAGACCTCCTTTTTTTGTGCCCACTCAACCAGTTGGCGAGTCGAGTATTTACGCAACGGTTGAGGGACTTTTTCGTTCTTTTCCCAGTAGGTCCAAAACTTCGGGTTCTTGTTCCAATCGACAAATTCTTCTTGCCAAGGGGGTGAATCGCCGGCCACGACCAACAAACGCGAAACCTTGTCGCCCGGCAGCCAGTCTAGTTCTTGAAGCGCGGTTCCGATTCCTTGGTCGACTTGCTCTTCTGGACCAGGGTGTCCGACTTCTAATGAGATTCCATTGAGCCGAT
>CAIJTL010001496.1 GCA_903823545.1 uncultured Planctomycetaceae bacterium | reverse complement strand
GTGGGACCAGCGCAAGCGCCGGCCCACCATTTGATCGAGACTTGGTGGGCCGGCGCTATCGCTGGTCCCAACCTACGAATCGCGCCGCTTCACAAATTAGCCAGCCGTGCCTTTTCTGGTCAGCCACAGCACCCGACCTCTCAATCCTCACTCAATCCCGGCACCCGCTTATTGGTCGGCTTCGGTGACAGCACGTCGTGGCTGAGAATCGCATTCTTGCCCACGAAGTACGTGTGGAAGTCTGCTACAACTAGATTGTACGTTGGAGACGGTTCCGCTGGTTCGGTTGACGCAACTTTGACCGCACCAATCGGTGTATGCAGCGGTTGCTTGGCAGCCAGTTCGCGAGTCTTACACCAGCCGCGACCTGAAACCCAAAAGTGATGTCCTTGAGTGGCTTGAATTGTTTCGTCTCCGATTGCGAACTTGATGACGTCAATCGGTTCTCTCACGGTCGTGTGTAACACAACCTTGTAATCGAGTTCGCCCGTCTCAATATTCTTGGAAAGCACCCGGTCACCGGGCTGAATCGTTTCGATTGCGACGAGTCCTCTCTCAGTCTGAACTAGAGTTCCCGCAACAAGGCAGCTTGGAACAGGTGGAGGGGGAGGTGGAAGATTCTTGATTTTTACTTCACGGTCTTCCTTCACGATGACAACGACTGGTTTTGCTTGGATCGTCACCGTCGGCAGTGTGCTGTATTCCTGCCACCAGTCCCACCAGCAATTTGGCGAGTCGCCAAACTGTTCTAAAGTGACGGTACGCAAGCCCGATGAAACTCGTTCATTGATTTGCTCGACTTCGTCATTAAGCGCGAATTTTTGACGCTCTGCGAGTTCAGCTTGAATTCGCAAATTTGACTGAATGATCGGTTCAAGCACCTGACTGTTATATGCAGCGACATTTCGTCGATCATTCGGTCCGCCGCGTCGTCGAAACGTTTGGGTTTGCGTCCAAATTAACAACTGACGTAATTCAATTTCCGAATTACGCTCGCTGTAGTAGAGACAGAGGATTCCCTGAGATCGACCGGACGTCACCCGTTGAAACTCGCTTGAAATTGGACTGCTCATCATGCTCAACCATTGTGGAACGAAATCTCCCCAAGGGCGGACTTTCAAACCATCAACCGCAGAGTCACGTACGAAGAGCCACGGTGAGTACACCGCGATACGACCCAATGCTTGCGAGGCTTGGTACGACGGAATCTGTCTCAGTGCTTCAACCGCAGCTTGACCAGATCGCTCACTACGTGGAGCGAGAACCAATTCTAAGGCGGCAATCTTCTTTGGAGTCGCTAATTGCATCAGGCGTTCACGCAGCGACGATTCCGAAATCTTATTTGCTTCGAGTTCGTCAGCGAATCGTGAAACCGCTGGCGTTCCGGCTTCGAGTTGTTCTAGGTATTCCACCAATTCTCGTCGGGCATCGAAGGCATCTTGACGGCTAAGCCATTTCTGGCCGACTTGGACATAGCCCATTCTCTGATAGAACTGGCTGCGGTCCGCATTCTTGGGTGCGAGCATCATCGCTCGATAAAGATGAGCTTGGCTCTGCTCGCCCAATCCGTGCTTACTACACCACGATGCCAAAGCCGATTGTGATTGCACACTCTGTTCGCTGCCCGCTCGGCGATCAAGGTAATCGCGAACGTTGCCGCTAACCGGTTCCGGTGACAGCGCTTCCTCAAACGGAAGCCACTTGCCGCTGACCTTGACGAAGCCCGCCTGCCAATACAGCTCCTCGTCTGAGGTTTTGGCTTTGAATAATTCCTCGCCTAATTGCTGCCGACGATTCCACTGCGAACCGCTGAATTGTGCTTCCTCAGAAAGAACTTTGCGAACCGGTTTTGGGATATCGTCCTTCGCGTTGACCGTCGATAACAATGCGATCGTTGAGAATGCGGCAATGCAGAGCTGAGTCCACGGAGCACGAGAAATGGTCATGACGGGTCTCCAATGGAAAATTGAAGGAGTGTGCTAATTCTTCTTGCCGTTCTCGTCTTGCGGCACTTTTGGCATCGGTGGGTCGATCTGGTCGAGTAATCGCTGCCGTTCGTCATTGATGTTGAAGTCAATGTAGGTTCGTAAGGATTTCGCTTTGGAGAGCGTCCGAGCCACTTCTTTGCCTTTGTCACTCGCTGGAGCTTTGAGTTTCTCGCTGTCTTTCTTCAGACGGTCTTGCCACTTCTGCACGCTCGCCTCTTCTTTGACAAGCTGTCCTGTCCTCTGCTGGTACTGCTGAATGACCGTCTGTCGTTGATTCACGACTCTGGCTGCATTTTGGCTGGTCGCAAACGCCTCTTGGGAAATGCGATCATTGTCAAATTGAAGTTGTATCTTTTGATTGAGCAATTGATCGATAATCAGCTCATTGTTCAGGCGATTTTGTTGGGTAATTGTCCGGTTTTGTTGACCAACATTCCGGTTTGCACCAGTAACTCTGACTGACCCATTCGAAATAGGCTGTTGCTGCCGATTGGTGATTTGTCTGTCGATCTGAAACTGCATCTCGACATTTTCCTGTGCTCGGCGTTCCAACAAGCCATGTTCCTTTTCTAACCGTGCGAGCAGGCGGTCAATCTGCTTCAGTTGGTCGTCGAGCAATCGTTTGGCATTTTCAGCAGTTTTCTTGACTGCTTCTGCCTTCTTCTCGGCGGCTTCGGCGCTGGATTCGAGCTTCTCTTTTTTCTCGACACGCTCTTGTTCGTTCTTGGCTTGTTGAAGCAGTTTGGCTTCGTTGAGTTCGGTGTCGATCAGCAGACCAGTATCGTCTGCTTCCAGCCAGCCTTCGTCGTAACTGGGACGCAAGCGTTCGGCCAAAGAGTCTCGCAGCCGATGATCCTGCTTCTTGACCGCCTCTTGAGCCTTCGGCGATTCGGCCAACTTGACGAGCCCACCCATGAGCCGTCCCATCCACTGCACGTTGCGTTCTTGCTCGTCGAGTGGGACTTCCGGGTCAGCTTGTTGTAGGCGTTTTGC
>CAIJTL010001495.1 GCA_903823545.1 uncultured Planctomycetaceae bacterium | reverse complement strand
TTCATCGAGCGATTCCAGCGGGCTATTCTTCGCCGGGTAAGGAGGGCTGAGGGATTCGTAGTACTCCGACTCGCAGCCGAACTCACGGGCGGTTTCATCGGCGTCAATGAAATCCAAGATGGCGTCCGCCAACTCATCGGTCATACCGGGGATCATCAGCAAGCGACCTTCGTAAGTATTGGTGGTCGATGTTGTACTGCTTGAGGTCGATGATGAATTCGATGACGTCGAAGACGAGGTCGAACTCGATGACGATCCGCCGGTCGAACCAGTCGAGCTGCTGCCTGTCCCACCAGTCCCGCTCGCTCCTGACGAAGCATTTCCGCCTGTTGACGCAGAACTGCCAGTGCCGCTCGCTGACGAACCACTTCCGGATGAGCCGGTTTGTGATTTCGCCGCACTGACCAGCGTGTTGAGATTGAGCTTCGACGATTCGTCGATCAATCCCATGCGAATCGTGGAACCAGTGGCATCGCTCTCGTTCGGAACAGCCAAGGTGAAGCGAGCGCGGCCACGTGGGGTCTCTGCCTCGCGAATCGTGATGCCGCCGAAGTGCTGCGGATCATGATGCACATTTTCATAAACCGCATCGACCGGCGGTGTCCCCAAAACCGCAACGGCGAGTTCAATTCCAGAATCGGCCGAGGCTCGCGCTTGAACTTCTCGCCCATAGACGCCGGTCGCTTGGCTTTCAGAAATCATCGTCTCCGAAAACGTATAAGCTCCCAACGTCAGCAGCGCGATGACAACCAAGACGACGACCAACATGCTGCCACGGCGCGAATGATCAATCGGTTGGCGGACCAATGAGAACTTGTTCGCTCGCATGACGCTGATCTCTTGGCAAATTGAACTCGTGAAAAGTGGAGCGAGCTTATCAACCAACGCCGCAGCGCACAGCCGGAGATTTGACGGTTTCATTCACCATTCATGAAAGCAGCCCGACTTTTCAGAAAAGCCGGGCTGTTCAATGTCTGGAACGACGAAGCCAAGGTGACTTCAACGTCACGTTGCGATTTACTCTGATTACCGTGAAGGCTTCTCGCCCTCACGAGGTTTGTCCCCTTCACGAGGCTTTTCATCACGTGGGCGATCTTCCGCATCTCCTCGGCGAGCGGGACGACCAGCAGCGCGATCGGCTTCAGACCGACGAGGGCCACCTTCAGGTCGACGATCTCCGTCTGGACGACCTCGACCTTCTGGCGGTCGGTCACCTTCAGGACGACCGCGTCCATCCGGACCACGTCCTTCGGGAGGGCGATCACCGTCTGGGCGACGACCTCCATCAGGGCCTCGATCACCTTCTGGACCGCGGCCACCTGGTCCACGATCTCCCGGTGGCGGGCCGAGCAACTCTGCTCGATCAAGCTGGCCATCGTTGTTGCGGTCAAGCTCTTTGAAGAGTTCTCGCAGGCCATCCAATTCATCTCGGCTGATCAAGCCATCTTTGTTCCGATCGAGCATTTGGAAGAATAACGGCGCTGGCGGCTGACGACGTCCTTCACCATCTGGGCGACGTTCGCCATCACGCGGCGGACCTGCTTCAGGACGGCGGTCGCCTTCACGACGAGGTTCACCTTCAGGTCGTTGACCACGTTCGCCATCTGGTTTGCGACCTTCTGGCCTCGGGCCACCTTCGCCACGTTGTGCGAAGGCTCGAACATCATCGAGTGTCAGTACGTCTTTGCCCGCTCGATCGAAGACCGGTTTGACTCGATCGCGGAACTGTTCCGGAACTTCATCGAGCGTCACTTTGCCATCGTTGTTCTTGTCGAATCGCTTAAACATCTCTTCGGGATTCGGTCGTCCTTCAGCACCGGGACCAGGGCCGCCTGGCATGGGGCCGAGTTCGGTCATCGCTTGGCGGAATTCATCTCCGCTCAGCGAATCTTTGCCCAGCTTTTCAAAGACCTTGCCGAAGCGATCGCGTAGCGGTTCCGGCAGTTCGTCTTTCGACAACTTGCCGTCGTTGTTCTTGTCGAGCCGCTTAATCATCTCTGCTGGATCGAACGCTCCGCCCGGTCGTGATCCGTTAGCGAACATCGCTCGCGCTCGTTCCAAATCTTCCAGGTTCAGGGAATCCTTCCCGGTTCGCTCCAGCATTCGGCGGAGCATTTGCCCTGGGCCTTCTTCCGGAAGTTCATCTTTCGTCAGCTTGCCATCTTTGTTCTTGTCGAGTCGTTCGAGGACCATTTTCGGTTCGAACATCGGGCGACCACCGGCACCTGGTCCGCCTCGATCAAGTCCGCCACCTTGCACCGGAGCGTCGCTGCGCTTGAGCGCGGCTTCAAATTCATCCTTCGTCAGTTCGCCGTTGTCATCCTTGTCACCGATGCGAACGAGCCGATCGAAGTAACGTCCTTGCTCGTCCGAGACCTCATCCGGCGTGATTTTTCCGTCGCCGTTCTTGTCCATTTTCTGGAAGAGTTCGGCCGCCTGATTTGCATCCGGCTTCGCTGTGTCATCCGCCGCGCTAACAGCCATGACAGACAGTCCGAGCATCCCGCTCATCAACAATGACCATGTGGTAAATCGTTTCATAGACTCGTTCCTGACAAGAAGAGTGATCTTGAATTGGCTGCCCTTGAAACAAGCAACGCAACAATGAACCCGTAACTGCGATCAAGGTTCCGCGAATTTTCGATCGTTTACCACACGTAGTTCAAACCGATCTTCGCTGCGCCGTTCGTGAGTTCGACCGGGACGAGTAATTCAAAACGGTTGCCAGCAGGGCGGATGACCGGCGGCTTTCCTGAGCCGATAATTTGCAGCCTCAATGCGCCGTCGATCAAGTACCAGCCGTCAGCTCCATCCTTGGCAACTTCGATCTTGCGACCAGTTGCCGCTCGCAAAGTGAGGTTTTTCAAGCC
>CAIJTL010001494.1 GCA_903823545.1 uncultured Planctomycetaceae bacterium | reverse complement strand
GCGTCGGCGAAAGAGATGCTGACGTCTCTGACGGAGCTGCTCGCGACAGCGGTTCCCACCGAAACGACGTTCGTGTCGCCGGTGACGATGTCCGTATCCGCCAGCTCGGCAACGGCCACGATCCTGCCAGTCGCGTTGTCGGTCACGCGCGTGACCGACGAGCGAACGGTCATCGTTGAAAGAACGGCAAATCACGCCTCGACGGTAAGACTGTCTCCGTGGCGAGCCTGGTCGACGAATCGTCGAGCACTGACGTTGTCGGTTGTCAGCGGAGTGCTGTTGTTAGCCAGCGTCGCGTTGTGGAAATGGCCCGAGAAACGTGACACCATCCGTGATGAGGCAACCGACTCGCCCGTCGAATCGACGCCCGACACCGCTGTTGCAAAGGGGCCGCGTGCGACGTCGCTGGTTTTGTTGGTGAGCTTCCCCGGCATCACGTCGGAGGTGCGTTGTGTCGGGTTTTCGCACGATGCGAAGTCGGTCTTCACCGGTTCGCGCGACAGCGTTGTACGGCAATGGAGCGTCGCAGATCGCAAACTGACGCGAGAGTTTCCCTCAAGCGAGAAAGCCATTCACGCGGTTGCGGCGAGCCGGCGTTGGCTCGTGGCGGGCGGCGACGATCGTCGCCTGTGGCTCTACTCGATGAGTGCTCCCGAACAGCCGCCGGTCAAATTGGCCGAGTTGCGTGACGAAATCCAATCGTTGGCGATCAGTCCGAACGGCGAACGGCTGGCGGTCGGGACAACCAACTCAGTGGAACTGTTTGAACTGAGCGACACAGGCGGTCGGTTGCTGCGCCAGGTGGCGACTTCAAACGATCGGGCCGAGTTCGTCGCTCGGCAGATTCATTGTGTCGCCTTTTCGTCGGACAACCGTTGGCTGGCGGCGACAAGTTGGGAGAAGCAGGTCGGCGTGTGGGATGCGAGCAACGGATTGTTGAACGCGACTCGCAAGGACTTGGCTCACGACCTGATGGCAATCGCGTTCGTGCCGGGCCGCGAGCGGTTGATCTTCGGGGCCAGCTACGTCGAAGGTCTGTTCGTGTGGGACTTCGACTCACCGAACTCGAAGATTCTCGAGCTGAAGTCCACTCTCAAACGCAAAGTCCGGTCGCTCGCCGTGACATCGCACGAGGTGGCGTTCGTCAACGGCGAATGGGACGGCATGATCCGCATCTACGACACGAGCCGCGACACACAACTCGGCACGGCTCAGCAGTCGACGCGCGCGGGAGTGACCGACCTGGTGATGTCTCGCGACGGAAGCCTGCTCGCTACCTGCGGCGGCGACGATGGAACATCGAACGGCTACTTGCACATTTGGAAGATCGTTGCAAAGAATGGCGACTAGGATGGCCAACCTCGCGCCGGGCTGCCTTTTGAAATTTGAAACACATGACGAACGCGACTCCGAAATCGGTGCTCGAACAAATCTCGACCTGCTGGCCGATGATTCACAATCCGGTGCAGTTCGTGATGCGTTACGCGCGAGCGATTCAAAAATACGTTGCCGCGATCGTCCGCAACCCGCATGACTCCGAAGAAGTCGCTCAGGATTTTCTCGTGCAAGTTTTCGACAAAGGCTTCTGCCCGGAGAATGTCTCGCGCGGGCGGTTCCGCGACTACTTGAAGTCGGCAGTGCGGTACGTCGCGATCAGCCACTTGCGCAAACGCCGCTCGTCTGAGTTGTCCGAAGAGATGCTGATGTCGATCGTGCAACCTGATTCGGACGCCGATCGCGCCTGGTCCAGCGAATGGCACGACTGCCTGCTCGAGCGTGTCTGGCAATCGCTGGAATTGCATCAGCAGCAGACGGCAGACAATGTGTTTCACTCGGTCTTGCGTCTGCACACCGAGAACTCGGCCGCGAGTTCCGAGGAACTCGCGGCCCGCCTGTCGGAGCAAATCGGCCGCACCGTCCGAGCAGACGCCTTCCGCCAGCAACTCCGCCGAGCGCGCAAGCACTTCGCGAAGCTGATCGTCGCCGAGGTCCAACAAACGCTTCAAAACCCCACCGCCGAGGCGGTCGAGCAAGAACTGTTTGACCTCGATTTGATGCCGTTCGTGCGGGAGTTTCTGTGACGGCACCTCCGTGATCTCGGTGCGTCTGTGGTTCAATTGCCTTGGAAATACAGAGGCACAGAGAACACAGAGTTGCGGCTTGCCGCAGTTGTTTTGGGCGTTGTGTCACAACGCCGTGCTCCCCTCGACTGGGCGTGTGAAGGCGGTCGGATTGGCCGCTCACCACCACGGGCCACAAGGGAGCATTCATCATGTTGCTGACGACGAAACTGACAGATTGGTTAGGACTTTCGGCATCGGGGCGTTCGCGTCGCCAGACGCGCGGGACGCGAATCGCTCGGTCGGAGACGCTCGAAGATCGGCGGCTGTTGTCGGCTGAGTATTTCGTCGCGAACAGCGGTGACGATTGGGGAACGGGGGCTGTCGGCGATCCGTTCAAGACCGTCCGCCGAGCACTCGATGCGGCCGAGGCGGGGGACACGATCACGCTTCGCAACGGCGTGTATGACGGCGGCTTCCAGATCGACATCGACAACCTGACGCTGCGGTCGATGCCGGGTGAGTGGGCGGTCATCGAATCGCCGCTGACGCAGTTGACTGACGGGCGACAGAACTCGGTCATCCGCTACAGTTTCGATGTCGAAGGTGGTCGGCTGGAGAATCTCGAAATCACCGGCGGCTACTACTACGGCGTCATGTTCTGGAACTGGTGGGACTTCCCTTCTTTCGGTCCGGAGAGCATGCATATCGGAGCCAGCGGCGTGACGCTCGATGGCGTGAAGGTTCACGACACGGGCGTGGACGGCATCAAGATCACTCCGGGCGCGAACGACATCACGATCATCAACAGCGAGATCTACAACACCGGACGCCGCACGAAGTCGTCCGCCGATGGCATCGACAACAACAACGGCGATCGGATGATTGCTCGCGGGAATTACATTCACGACGTGCCGGGGATCGGCATTCTGACGTCGGGCGGGACCGAGGATTCGCTGATTGAACAGAACCTCGTGAAGAATGTCGGCGGAGCGGGGATCGTCAACGGCTTTTACACCGAGATGGAATGGATTGAACCGGACGCGAACCCCGGTCACTTCGCCAGCATCGACACGATCGTCCGCAACAACATTATCGTGAATCCGGGACAAGCGGGGATCGGCATTTACGGAGCGCTCAACGCGCAGGTCTACAACAACACGCTGGTCAACGCGGCGGATGACGCGCAGGCTCCGATTCAGTTCGGCGGCTACGACATGTGGGTCTCGAATACCGCTCCCTCTTACCAGCACATCGCGTCGGTTAATCCGAGCGTGCTCAACAACATCATCGTCACAAATACGGATAACCTGACGCGGATGGTCGATATTCGCGAAGGCTCAATCACCGGCGAGTTGACGCTGGATTACAACCAGTACTACGGCACGAGCACTCGCGGCGTGTTGTTCATCGACCGCAACCTGGCCGGCGACGGCACGCCGGAGCAAACGCTGTCGCAGTGGCAGCAGAACTACGGCTATGACACGCACAGTTTCATCGCAGACCCGCAACTCGATGCGAACTGGCATCTGACCGCGACCAGCCCGGCGATTGGCAAAGCGATTGCATTGGCCGGTCTGACGACCGATTTCGATGGAAACTCGCGGCTCGCCGATCCACCGGAGCCTGACCTCGGAGCCGACGAATTCGCCGCCGGTGCGAATCTCGTCTTGCCTCCCGCTCCGTTCGGAGCACCGTCGCTGGAGATCGCTCAGCGCAGCTATCACGATTACGAGTCGAACACGATCAACGTGAAGGTCGTTCGCAACGGCACATCGACAGACACTGTCACCGTGCAGTTCGCAACGATGGATGGCTCGGCAAGGTCGGGGCTCGATCACGACGCCGTTGCCGGCACGCTGACATTTGCGCCGGGCGAGACCGAGAAGATCGTCGCCGTGCAATTGCTCGGCGATGACGTCAGTGAAGGGGACGAGCATTTCCTCTTCACGCTCAGCAACCCGACGACCAACGGCTCATACCCGGCGCGGCTCGGCCATCAGTCAACCACCAGCATGACGATTGACGACGAAGAGACGCCGATCACGCTGCACTACGCGACCAAGTTCGTTAGCGGTGACGGCAACGATGCGAATGGCGACGGCAGCGAGGCGAATCCGTGGAAGTCGCTGCAACACGCGGCGGATAACGTCGGCCCCGGCGACTACGTCATCGTGAAACCGGGCAAGTATTGGGGCTTCAACCTGACGACCGACGGCAAGCCCGATGCGCGGATCACGTTCCACGCACTGGCCGGTATCGAGATCGACGAGGCGTTTCCCGGCCAACAAGACGGCATCAATCTCGAAGGTGCCGACTTCGTCACGATCGAGGGCTTCTACGTCCACGACATGCCGCGAGCGGGCATTCGCTCGGTCAACAACGACGGCGTGATCGTTCGAGGCAATCACACCGATCACAACACGATGTGGGGCATCCTCACCGGCTGGTCGGAAAACGTGATCGTCGAGAACAACGTCACGTCGCGGTCGCAGGTTGAGCACGGCATCTACATCAGCAACTCGGCCGACGGCGCGATCGTCCGCAACAACGTCGTCTGGGGCAACAACGACAGCGGCATCCAGTTCAACGCCGATCGCTACCTGCCGGGTGACGGCATCCACTCGAACAACTTGATCGAAGGCAATGTCATCTTCGAGAACGGCAAAGGTGGCGGAGCGGCTTTGAACTTCGACGGCGTGCAAGACAGCGTCATCCGGAACAATCTGCTCTACAACAACCACGCGACGGGCATCGTCTTGTATGTGGGCTTCGCGGCTGATTCCTCGACGAACAACCTCGTCACCAATAACACGGTCGTGATGGCCGAGGACGCTCGC
>CAIJTL010001493.1 GCA_903823545.1 uncultured Planctomycetaceae bacterium | reverse complement strand
GTTCGAGGACATGCTGCAACTCGCGGATGTTGCCCGGCCAGTTGTAGCGCTGCAGTTCTTGGACGTTGGACACAGTCAGCTTGAGGCGCGGGCGTCCGAGCTTTCGCGCGAAGCGTTCGATGAAGTGCTGGGCGAGCAGTGGGATGTCGTCGGCTCGGTTGCGTAGCGGCGGCAATTCCATCGGGAAGACGCTGAGGCGATAGAAGAGATCCTGCCGAAAGCGGCCTGCTTCCGCCTCGGCTCGCAGGTTGCGATTGGTCGCCGCGATGATGCGGACATCGACGCGGCGCGTGCGTTCCTCGCCGACTCGTTCGAGTTCTCCTTCTTGAAGCACACGCAGTAATTTTGATTGCAGGTCGAGCGGGATCTCGCCCACTTCGTCGAGGAACAACGTGCCGCCATCCGCCAGTTCGAAGCGACCGGCTCGATCACGAAGTGCTCCCGTGAAGGAACCCTTCGCGTGCCCGAAGAACTCGCTCTCGTAAAGCTCGCGCGGGATCGCGGCACAGTTCACTTTGATGAGCGGTCGATTCGCGCGACGGCTGCGGCGATGCAGCTCGCGAGCGACCAATTCTTTCCCCGTGCCGCTCTCACCGAGGATCAACACCGCTGCGTCCGTTGCGGCGACGAGATCGATCTGCCGCACCGTCGCCTGCAACGACAAGCTCTGCCCGACGAGTTCGCCGAACGATGCCGTCTGCTTGACTTCCTCGCGCAGGTATTCGTTCTCTTGTTCGAGTTGCCTTTTCAACGCTTCGATTTCATCGAGTGCTCGAGCATTCGCGATCGCCGCCGCGAGGTGATCGGCAATCATTCGTAGCCACTCGAAGCACGACTCGCCCGGCTGCTCTCGCGCGAAGAGCCCCAGCACTCCGAGCACCTGACCGCGATGCATCAGTGGGTGACCCGCGAACGAGACGATCCGCTGCTCGTTAATCCACTCCGGTTTGGCGATCCAACTTTGATCGCGCGTGAGGTCCAGCACCTCCAGCGACCGACCGGTCCGAGCGATGTGACCGACCTTGCGGACTCCGAGCGGGAAACGTCGGAAGGCACCGTCCACTCGGTCCCATGATTCGCTCGCGGGATCGGCTTCTGAATGAAGCGGCCGCCCGGCGCTCGCCACCAAATGCAGACAGCGGTCGCGGTTCTCACATTCAGCCGCGAGATGACATCGCTCGCAATCACCTTCGAGCGGCGGCTGGACCAACCAAATCCGAACGAGTGCGACTACTGGCGATTCCGCGAGTCGTCGCACAGCCAACGGCAGCAACTCCGGCAGATGATGTTGCTCGGCAAGATCCAGCAGCAGCCGCTTCGGGTCACGGACGAGCGTCGGTTGATTGGTGAGTGAGTCCATGAGCGGCACGATAACGAAATCTCGTTGACATAGAACGAACTCTCGTGGAATCACGAAAAGTCGTTGCCGCTTTGGTTTATGTGATTATGTCGTAACTCCAATGTAGCCAGTGAGATGAATCGCTGTCGTAGTTCTGGCACGGATAGTGATTTCTGATCCCGGCGTGACGCACTTCCGCGACACGATCCGACACCTCAAGGCTTTTGGAGAGAAATCATGGCTCGCGTTCAACTCGTTCATCCCGAATCTGCTACCGGCACCACCAAGCAACTTTTCGACGTCGTGCAGCAGGCGTTTGGCGGAGTCCCCAACGTCGCGCGGCTGATGGGAAACAGTCCGGCGGTGCTCAACGCCTTCCTGCAATTCTCGACCGCGATGAGCACCGGCCTGCTGACCGAGAAGCTCCGCGATCAGTTGAAGTTGGCCGCCAGCGAATCGAATAGCTGCGACTACTGCCTCGCGGCGCTGTGTGCGATCGGCACCGGTCACGGGCTGACTGCCGCCGACATCATGGGGGGACGGCAAGCAGTTTCCGCCGATCCGAAGTCCGATGCCGCACTGAAGTTCGCGAAGCGAGTCGTCGTCGAAAAAGGGCGCGTCTCCGACGACGACCTGCAAACCGCGAAGACTGCCGGTCTGACCGATGGCGAGCTGGTCGAAGTTGTCGCCACTGTCGTGCTGGGGTTCTTCACGAACTACCTCAACAACGCCTTTAAGACGGAGGTTGACTTCGCACCGGCGGCGAAGTTGGTGGGCTAACAAGCGCGCCGTCTTGCACCAATGAGACTGATGGGACGAATGCGACGAATGGGTTTTCCATGAATCCAATTCTCATTCGTTTCATCAGTCTCAAGCGTTCCACTCTTACGAACTAGCCCCCCATCTCAAGCAAGTAAGGTCACGGAATTCATCATGCTCACCGTCCCCGGCGACACTGCTTGCACGCCGTCCGCTTCGCCACTCGTCATCGTGCCGCCGTTCACGCAGGACTCGGCCGTTCGCAAGGTGCGAGCGGCTGAGGATGCATGGAACTCGCGCGATCCACTTCGCGTGTCACGGGCCTACTCCGAGGACTCCGAATGGCGGAACCGACACGAGTTTCTTCGCGGTCGTCAGCAGATCGTCGAAT
>CAIJTL010001492.1 GCA_903823545.1 uncultured Planctomycetaceae bacterium | reverse complement strand
TCGCGGCGCATATTCCAACGCCACAAGTCGCCGATCATCAAAGATGCGGTACGACCTCGACCGAACGGTTGAACGACCAGTGCGGGCATGTTTCGCCCATCCGCCCCGGTCACCTGAGCGAGAACTGAGGCGCCTGGTTTGATCGACTGCACGCTGTTCAAACTTTTGAATTCGGGCATCGCGGCCAAACGTCTGGACTCGTCTTGCTCGTTCGTCCGCAGTCGCACCCACGGCTGTAACCAGCCTTCACGGCTCAACAGCAAACGATATTGAGCCCTAATCGCCAACGGATCGCCTCGATCTAAATAGACCGGCAGCATGTCGCCGACCGCAGTCCGCTGATAGCCCCCTTCGCCGAACGAATGGTTGCCACCGAGCATCAATAGCCCGCCGCCTCGACGGCTAACGAATTGTTGTAAGAGCGACAGTTGGTCCTGTGTGAAGAAGCTCGCTTCGATGTCGTCGAGGATCACCGCATGAAACTGAAATAGCTCCTCGCTGCTCTTCGGAAATCCACCGCGGAGCTCGTCGGCGTCTTTCGTACCAAGTCGCACGAGCACCGGTTGATCGTATTGTTCCGCCTCGTCGTCATTGTTGCCGAAGCCCCGGAACAGCGGATTCGTTCTTTCGCCGCCGCGACTCTGGAATGTGAACTTCGGCTCTTTCTTGGCGACTCGTAGCAAGCCAACGAGCTTGACCTCGTCATCTTCATCGAGTGCTCGGCGCAAGAATTTGAATTCCCAATTCGGTCGCCCGCCGAGATACAGCACTCGAAACGGCCCGCCGCCACGATCGACCGTGACGATGCGACGATTGTTCGCGACCGTCGCTTCTTTCGAGGCACTGTCGGTCTCGCCCAACTTCTCTTCGCCATTCAAAAATGCTTGCACTGTGTAGAAGCTGATTCCGCTCTTTTCTGGCTTGATGAGAAATCGTTGCACGGACGGTTCGCCGTCAGGTAGTCGATCGATCTTCCGGCGTTCGATTTCCTCACCCGCTTCGTTGAGCACTCGCAGTCCGACTTCACTACCGGACACAGAATGCCCTTCGAGAGTCGCGGTGATCGTAACAGGAGCGGCTTCGAAATTGGTCTGACTCACTGCGACTTGCAAGACCGAAAGATCAACGAGCCCATTATCGGTCCCAATAGCAACCGGATAGACCGGCAGAACTAATTGTGGTTGCAGCCCACCAATCGTGATGTCGGACCAGTCAGTCCCGTTGCCGTCAGTCAGCAACAAAATCCCTGCCACCGGCTGTCCTCGATACCGATCCGCAAGCGACACGAGCGTGCTGTTGATGGTCGACGCCTCGCCATCGAGCGTCACTTCCGTAAACGACTTCGCCGGACGTACCGTCGTATCAAACAGATATCGCCGCACGTCGAAGTCTTGCGAGAGCCGAGTTAACCACGATGACTCACCCGCCAGACGTTCTTTCATTTTCTGGCCGCGCGATTGATCAGTTCCAGAGTCTGCCAACTGCAAGCTGCGACTGTTGTCGGCAACAACAAGAAACAAATTGCTCCCTGGCCGCGGTCGAGTCCCCGTAAAAAGGGGCTCCACCAAGCAGACTGCCAGTGAGACGATGGCCACGACTTTCAGCATCGCGGCCAACACGCGTGCCGAAGATTGCGTTCCAGTTCGGCGGTACCCGGTGATTACAGCAACCAATGCCACCGCCGATAACAACGCAGCCCCAACCAACCAGTGACGAGCCCCCAAAGTCACTTCAGCAATGACCGGGATACCGACAACAAAAAGCGAGAGGGATGCCATTCCAAAACTCGCAGTGGCCAACAAAACGCCGTCATACTTTCGCTCGACGACATGATGCTAGCCGCTGACAGCGAAGAAGGCGAACAAACTCAACGCGACCACGAAGCAAACATCGCATCAAGTTACCATCGCCTCAAAGCGAAGGTGCTTGGTTCATCAGGGAGTAGGCGATACTATCCCGGCGCGTGTTCGGAACACCTTGGTTATCCTCGACGTCGCGATTCGTGGTTTCACTCGAAGCCGTGATCGCGCGAGGGACTTGGCCCATGATGTGGCTTCGCGGTCTCTGTGCGCCTACGGCCTCGCGGTTTGCGAGTGGAATTGCGGGAGAGTGTCTCGACACGTCTCGTCGATTGCCGATGGCTTGTGGCAAGAGAACAGTGGCATGGCTCCTGTTCGTCTCAATGTTTTGCACTGTCATCGCAATTGCGAAACCGGCGTCAGCCGCCGTTGACTTCGTGAAATTGACGACGCTGTTTCGAACCGGGCAATACACGGAATGTGTCGACGCGACGGCTGTGGCCATTCGTGAGAGTGAGTTCAATGAGAATCTGCGACTTTTGAAGCTGCGTGCGGAACTCGAACTCGGACGTTATGCGGATGCGTCTGAGACGCTCGATGCGGCGCTGAAGAAGTTCACGACGAGCATTGAACTGCGTTGGATGGGACGGGACGTCTGGCGGTTCAATGGACAGCCGGAACGAGCGGTTGAATTGGAGAACGAGATTGAGCAACTCGTGAAGCAAACGCCGTGGCGTTACAGCGACGCAGCGAACCGGCTGGTACTGGGACGATTTCTACTCAGTCGCGGAGCCGACCCGAAGCAGGTGAATGACAGGGCTTACAACATCGTCAAGAAGTATCAGCCGACGTTCGCTCCGGCGTTTGTGGCAAGCGGCGAGTTGGCGTTGGAGAAGAATGACTTCGCACTTGCTGCACAGAACTTTGAGCAAGCGGTGAAGCTTGATGCGGCGGATGCGGATGCTCATTTCGGGCTGGCGATGGCGTTTGCGACAAGCGATCCAGAGAAGTCTCATGCCGCAATCAAGGCTGTGCTCGAACGGAATCCGAAGCATGTCGGTTGCCTGTTGTTGATCGTTGATGAGCACATCGACTCAGAGCAGTACGACGAGGCGGTTGCGGTGTTGGCTCAGATAGAAGGGATCAATCCGCTGCATCCGAAGGCGGCGGCCTATCGAGCCGTGTTGGCGCATTTGCGAAATCAGTCAGAGAGCGAGAAGCAGTATCGCGAAACGGCGCTGAAACACTGGAAGACGAATCCGGAAGTCGATTATCTCATCGGAAAAAAGCTGTCGCAGAAGTACCGCTTCGCTGAAGGGGCCGAGCATCAGCGGCAAGCGTTGTTGTTCAGCGAAAAGTTTCTGCCCGCCAAAATGCAGTTGGCATTGGACTTGTTGCGACTTGGCCACGAAGAAGAAGGTTGGAAGCTAGCGAACGAAGTCTACGAGACTGACGGCTACAACATCTTCGCGCACAACCTCGTCACTTTGCAGGAGAGTGTTGCGAAGTTTCGGACGCTGGAAGAGGACGGGTTCGTCGTGCGGATGGATGCTCGCGAGGCGGACATTTATGGTCGTCGCGTGCAACAGTTGCTGAAGCGAGCGAAACAACAACTCACCGCAAAGTACGATGTGACGCTTCCCGCTCCGATCATCGTCGAGATCTTTCCGAAGCAAGAGGATTTCGCGATCCGGACCTTCGGCCTGCCTGGAGGAGCGGGGTTTCTCGGAGTTTGTTTCGGGACGGTGATCACTGCGAACAGCCCGGCGTCGCAAGGCTCGCACCCGACTTGCTGGGAAGCGACGTTGTGGCATGAGTTCTGTCACGTCGTAACGCTCAATAAGACGCACAACAAAATGCCGCGCTGGCTCAGCGAAGGAATCTCGGTATATGAGGAACGACAAGCAGACCCAACTTGGGGGCAGTCGATCAATCCGCTGTATCGCAAGATGTTGCTCGGCGACGACCTGACGCCGGTCAGCGAACTGAGCGGTGCGTTCCTTCATCCGCGCAGCGCGTTGCATCTGCAATTCGCGTACTTTGAATCGTCACTGGTCGTTGAGTTCCTCGTGGAGAAACATGGCTTCGAGGCGTTGCAGAAGGTACTCGTTGATCTCGG
>CAIJTL010001491.1 GCA_903823545.1 uncultured Planctomycetaceae bacterium | reverse complement strand
GCGAAAGCAATTCGGCGTGAAGGAGGATTGAAGATGCCTCCCGATCAGCCGCTTCCCGTCACTGAAATTGAGACGTTGGTGGAGTGGATTCGTCGTGGTGCTTATTGGCCAGAAGAGACAACAAAGCCGACCAGCGAATCGCTTCGCGATGCCGCCAAGAAGCATTGGGCCTTTCAGCCAATCGTCGAACCCGCTCTTCCACGAATCCCCGACGACGCGTGGTCTCAGTCGCCGATCGATCGGTTCGTGCTAGCGAAGTTGACTGATGCGAAATTGGCTCCGTCATCGCGAGCCGACAAGCGGACGTTACTGCGTCGAGTGACCTTCGACTTGATTGGATTGCCGCCGACAACAGATGAACTCGCAGAGTATGAAGCGGACGAGTCACCCAATGCGTTTGAACGAGTGGTTGATCGATTGCTGGCATCGCCTCATTACGGTGAACGCTGGGGACGACATTGGCTGGACGTCGCTCGGTACGCTGACACGAAAGGGTATGTCTTCTTTGAAGAGAAAAGGTTTCAATGGGGTTGGACTTATCGCGACTACGTTATCCGCTCGCTGAATTCTGACTTGCCTTTCGATCGCTTCGTGATCGAACAACTCGCTGCTGACCAATTGGAGTTAGGAGACGACAAGCGACCGCTAACTGCGATGGGGTTCCTGACGCTCGGCGGGCGATTCATGAACAACCTGCATGACGTGTTGGATGACAGGATTGATGTCGTCACTCGCGGTTTGTTGGGGTTAACGGCGACGTGTGCTCGGTGTCACGACCACAAGTTCGATCCGATTCCGTCTGCCGATTATTACTCGCTGTACGGCATCTTTCGGAGTTCCGTCGAACCGACATTGCCGCCCGAGTTCCTACCGCCGCCACAGTCGGATGAGTACTCAAAATTCTCAGCCGAAATGAACGCGCGCCTGAAGAAGCTGAAGGATTTTGTTTCAGGCAAACACACGGCGTTGGTGACGTCCACTCGAACTCGCGGTGCGGAATATTTATTGGCCGCTCAAACACAGATGGAGAAGCCGCCACAAGATGACTTCATGCTGATCGCCGACACGAATGACGTGAATCCGGCGATGACATTGCGCTGGCAAGTGACGTTGGAGGCAGCCAAGAAGAAGCCGCATCCGATTTGGGCCGCATGGACGGCGTTTGCCGAACTGCCACCGGAACAGTTCGAAACGAAGGCGAGCGAGGTCGTTCGTAGGTTGGGCACTCTTGCCCGACCGGGCGGCGGTGTAGTCGATGAAGAACACGCGAAAGACAAAAATGAGGATCGAGTGAGCGAAGCGACGGCCAAGAGTGGCCGTCCTACGAGCGTCAATCCGCTTGTTATCACTGCCGTGTGTGAGCCGTTGCCTAAATCGTTGAGCGAAGTCGCGACGCGATACGGCGAGTTGCTAAAGCGGATCGACGCGAAGTGGCACGCGGAACTCGCAGCCGCAACTGCCGCAAATCAGCCGACGCCGCTGAAGTTGGCCGATCCGCACGAGGAAGAGATTCGTCGTGTGTTATACGGCCCCGATGCGCCGCCCGATGTGCCGCTGGCGTTGGGCTGGGGTTTCTTGTCGCTGTTTCCGGATCGAGCGACTCAGGGGGAATATCAAAAGCTCGTCAAAGAGGTCGAAACCTGGAGTATGACGACCGCTGGCGCGCCGGCACGAGCGATGGTCTTGGTTGATGACACGGTCCCCTTCGATCCGAAAGTCTTTTTACGAGGAAACCCAAATCGGCTCGGACAAGCGGTGCTGCGACAGGGATTGGAAATTGCGTCACCAGATCGAAAGGCTTTCTCGCACGGCAGCGGACGTCTGGAATTGGCTCAGTCGATTGTCGATCCTCGCAATCCTTTAACAGCGCGAGTCTTCGTCAATCGAGTTTGGCTGCAACACTTCGGCGCTGGCCTCGTGAAAACGCCGAGCGACTTCGGGCTGCGCAGCGACCCGCCGTCGCATCCGGAGTTGCTCGACTGGCTGGCTGCGAACTTCATTAAGTCCGGTTGGTCGATCAAGTGGCTTCATCGAACGATCCTCATATCGGCCACGTATCAGCAGTCGAGTCGCTTGGACGCGAGCAACGTCGCTCATCGGACAACTGATCCAGAGAACCGTCTGCTGTCGCACATGAATCGCCGCCGACTCGATTGGGAAGGGATGCGTGATGCGTTGCTCGCCTCGTCGGGGGAAATGAATCGCCAAATTGGTGGCGAGTCGCTCAACGTTCTGAACGGTTTCGTGCCGCGGCGGACTTTATACGGACTGCTCGATCGGCTTGACGTTCCGAACTTGCTGACGACGTTTGATTTCCCGTCTCCTGCCGCGAGCAATCCGCAACGTGACGAGACGACTGTGGCACCACAAGCACTGTTCTTGATGAATGGCGATCTGTCGTTTGAGGTCGCTTCGCGCCTACTACGACGAACGGAGATTGCTCACCAAACTGAAATGGGCGTTCGTTTGAAACTCCTTTTTCAAGCCTGTTTTCAACGCTCTCCTACTTCCCATGAAGAACAAGCGGCTCGAGACTTTCTCGGTGATTTGCCATCCGCCGAGCGTTGGCTGAGCTTTGCTCAGTCACTTTTGTTGACCAATGAGTTCGTGTTTGTGGATTAACAGATCACAGCTTCGCACTTTTAGGACACATCATGTTGCAGACTGTTTTACATTCCGTCAGCTACGCCGGTTTCTGGCCGGGGCAGGCGCGGTTGAACTTGGACAACTTTTTGAATCGAGCGAAGTGGTTGGGTTTTGATGGCGTGATGTTGATGGCGAAGCGGCCGCATCTGTCGGTGTTGGATTTCGACGACTCGGCAGTCTCGCGTCTGAGAGATCGTATTGGCGAGTTGGGGCTGAATGTGGCCTGCCTCGCGGGGTACACCGACTTCACCATCGGAAGCGATCGGCCAGAGATTCCGACTCGCGAAATGCAGACGCTCTACGTCATCCGCATGGCTCAGATTGCGGCTCAATTGAAATGCCCCTTCGTGCGAGTCTTCACCAGTTATTCGCGAGCGAATGTCGGCTACGACCAAACGTGGAACTCATGCGTCGAAATTTTGAAGGAGTGCTCGCGGCGAGTGGCCGACCTCGGCGTCACCCTTGCCGTTCAGAATCATCACGACACGGCGATCCATTTCGAGAGCTTCGCCGATTTGCTCGACGACGTCGACGAGCCGAATTGCCAAGCGGCGTTCGATGCGTGGTCTCCGGCGTTACACGGCTCCGATTTGGTTGCAGCCGTGAAGCGGTTGGGTTCGCGAATCGTTCACACAACGGTCGCCGACTATGTTCGCCGCCCGCGGTTCACCTACGTCCCGAACTTGGTCAACTACGTTCCCGAACCGGATGCGATCCGAGCGGTCCCAATGGGCGAAGGCTTCATCGACTACCGCGCATTCTTCGCAGCATTGCGAGACGTCGGCTATCAAGGTGCTGTCGCTTATGAGATGTGCTCGCCGCTGCGTGGCGGCGGTGACGAGGCGAATCTGGATCAATACGCGCGATGGTTCTTGGAATGGATGCGTGGATGAGATGTTATCGTCGCGCGATTTGTGGTCGAGTTGCTCCGCAACTCGACGCCGAGTCGCGGAGCGACTCGGCCACGTCGAGAATTCGTCACGCTGAATTTCCCATCACGGTTCCGGAAACAACATGCTCACGCTCGTTCGATCGTGGACCGAACGGATTGCTTCCGCGAAGAACGGTGCCACCGAAACGACGGTGATGTTTGGCGGCAGCGGATCAAACGCCGCTTCGACAGTGTCGGTGATCAGCATTTGCTTAATCTGACTTTGTCCGATCAACGGTGCCGCACCTTTAGAAAGAACGGCGTGAGTCACTGCGGCGTAGATATCCTTCGCGCCTCGCTGCTTCAGTGCGTTTGCCATGTTGATTAGCGTCTTGCCGGTGATCGTAAAGTCGTCGACCAGCACAACGTTTTTGCCAGATACATCGCCGATGACCTCCATGATCTGTGCGTTCTCGGTATGGTCCTCACGGTGCTTGTTGCCAATGACGACTGGGACGCCGAGGATTTTCGCATATTGCGATGCGCTCTTCGCGAAGCCGACATCTGGACTGCAGACGACTAGATCGGGGATCTTCATCGAAGCGATGTAGTCACACAGAACGTGTCGGCCATAAAGATGATCCACGGGAATGCGGAAGAAGCCCTGAATCTGCGGGCTGTGCAAGTCCATCGTGAGGACTCGATCGCAACCAGCCGCTTCGAGACAATCGGCACAGACGCGAGCTCGAATGCTGACTCGCGGTTCGTCCTTCTTGTCACCTTTGGCATAACTGAAGAACGGAATCACTGCTGTCACTTGCTGAGCACTCGCCCGCTTCAACGCATCAATCCAGAAGAGCAACTCCATGAAGTTGTCGTTGACCGGAAAGTGAACTCCTTGAATCACGAAGACGTCGCGGCCTCGGACGTTTTCTTTGATCCGAACAAAGACGTTCCCCTCGCTGAAGACGTGAGCCCGGCCGGGGATCAACGGCACCCCCAAGCAATTGGCGATCGACTGCGCCAAAACCGGGTTTCCTGATCCCGACAACAACGCCAAATCACCTTGTGGCGGCTGAAAAGGGATTGCTCGTGGACCAGACAGCTTCGACTGAGGTGGCATGAATATCCGCTCGTGAACTTCATCGTAGGACGGGCACTCTTGCCCGTCGCGGAAAGAACACAGACAGGCAAAAGTGCCCGTCCTTCGGTTCCAACTTTGGCGTTCCACATGAACGACAAACAAAACAAAAAACGCCACCCTCCTGGTGGCCGAGTGCCTCCGTGATTCGAGAAATAAGGGGGCAAGCCCGGACGTAGTTTCGGACCTGT
>CAIJTL010001490.1 GCA_903823545.1 uncultured Planctomycetaceae bacterium | reverse complement strand
CAAACAATTGAAGCAATCAGCAGTATGCCAAACACAAACAAGCCGCCTAATACCCACTCACCGCCTGGCGGTCCGCTCGAAAGAATCGATGTCATTATCAACTCCTAAGCTAAACATTATTGCGTCGAAGAAACGCGCTCACCGATCTGCCACTTCGCTCCATCGCGAATCACCCGCCGATACAGCGTGTCGCGTTCGACGGGTTCGCGTCCGGCTTCGCGGATGAGGTGATGGAGTTGAGTGACGGTCAGACCTTCAGGGGTTTTCGCTCCGGCGTCGTGGTAGATCAGTTCGTGAACCACGGTGCCATCGAGGTCGTCGGCTCCGAAGCTGAGTGCGACTTGGGCGGTCTTCTCTCCCAGCATGATCCAGTAGGCTTTGATGTGGTCGAAGTTGTCGAGCATCAGCCGTGAGATCGCCATCACTTTCAGGTCCATCATGCCGCTCGGCTTTTGGAGGTAGTCGAGCTTCGTGTTCTCCGGATGGAACGCCAGCGGGATGAAGGTTTGGAAACCGTGAGTCTCGTCTTGCAGTTCGCGCAGTTTGTAGAGGTGGTCGATGCGGTGTTCGGCCTTTTCAACGTGGCCATAGAGCATCGTCGCGTTTGATCGGAGGCCCAGTTCGTGAGCCGCACGATGAATCTCCAGCCAATTGTTGCCGTCTGCTTTGTGTTCGCAGATTTGCGAGCGGACATCGGGATGAAAAATCTCCGCTCCGCCGCCGGGCATACTCCCCAGGCCCGCGTCGATCAACTGCTGTAAGACCCAGCGATATGGTTTCTTCGTGAGATGTCCGAACCAATTGATTTCGACCCCGGTCCAAGCCTTGATGTGAATCTCCGGGTACGTTTCGTGGATGACTCGGACGACGTTGACGTACCAGTCGAAATCCTTCTGGTGATGCAGGCCGCCTACGACATGAATCTCGGTTGCTCCAGCCGCTCTCGCTTCAAGCGTTCGCTCGCGAATCATGTCGTCGGTGAATGTGTAGCCGCGTTCGGCTTTCAGGTCCGACCGAAACGCGCAGAAGACGCAGCGGTAAACGCATACGTTCGTCGGGTTGAGATGAATGTTGGTGTTGTAGAATGCGAGGTTGCCGTTCTTCCGCTCGCGGACGATGTTGGCCAATCGGCCGAGCGTCAGGACATCGACGTGCTCGTCGAGAAAGACCCCTTCGTCGAAGGTCAGGCGTTCGCCTGCTTCCACTTTGTCGGTGATCGTTCGGAGCTGCGGATTAGTGGTGGCGGCAATCATGGGGAAAAAGTCTCAGTGGGCTAATTTTGAAAAGAGGGAAAACAAATTTGAAAACTCAAATCGTCATAGTTTGATGGACGCGGGATTCTAGGGGCCTCGAAACCACCGAGCTACCGACGTTGTGAATGCGACAATAGACGGTCATTTGTTGGTAAATGCAAAGACGCGAACGTCGTGGGTTCGACCAATCCAAAACCGCTGCTCTGTGACAGAACCGCGATTTGAAGAAAACTTTCACAGAGAAATTTGACTCGCAGAATCCCTGACCTAAGTTCTTGCTGTCGGGCCTGACGCCGAACCCTCCGGTACGAGTCTGACAACAAGAGCACTCAACAAAGATAAGACAACAGACTGATTGATTCGCGGCTCCAAGAAGACTGTTTCCCTATGAAATGGTTGATTAAACGAGCCAAGTAAAATTCGACTTTAGGGCGCGGCGTGGGGAGCTAGGAGCTTCGAGGGGACCATGCCGCGCCTTTTTTTCATGCGCTGAACGAAGCGATGAGGTCGGGAGTCATCTTCATGCCGCCGGACTTCGCATGCCGCGATTGGTTCGGTCGTGTGGCATGGGCGTGACTTCCGATCTCGTTTCGTTTTGGGGATTCGCCTTGTTTTGATTGAGGTAGAAATCGTGCGGATGAGCTGCGCTACTGCTGGTCGATTTGCGCGACGTTTGGTCGTGATGTCTGCCGGTCTGCGCTGTCGACCAAGACGAGTATTGCGCGATCTGAATCGCCGTGGATTTACATTTGCGGAATCGGTCATCGCGATGACCATCATTGCTCTCGCCGGAGCAGCCTTGCTGACCTCTGTGGCAGGGGCCGTGACCTCCTGCAACGACTCAGTCTTTCAAGCGGTCGGTCGAGGGATTGCTCAACAACTGATGGATGAAGTCGCTGCCAGCAAATTTCCAAACAGCACTTCTACGACAACAGCATCGGCATCCACCACGCGGTCGTTTTTCACGACGATCGATGATTACTCTGGCTTCACCGAGCACCCACCTCGCACCAAAGGGGGAGACGTCTTGGGGACTGAGCAGTCAGCATCGGCGATGTCGTATTCCGCAATGATGATGACGTCGTCTGGCGTGTCATCGACCGGCAGGCCAACATCATTGCAAGTTCCGACAGATTTTATGAATCGCTTCACACGCTCCGTTTTGGTCGAACGAGTGCAGCCATCGTCAAACGGAGCCTGGGCTGTAACGACACAAAGTTCGCAGTATCGGCGAGTGACAATCTCGGTGACGTACTCGGTCTCTGCGGATCAATCACGCCCGGTCGCGAAGATCAGTCGAGTGTTTGCGTCCGTCCCGGCATCGCCCTGAAGCGTGACGCTCAATGCAACATGAACGTCAATCTGTGAGATCAGAAGCCTGAACTGTGAAATGACTATCAACCGCCGAAAAAATCAGACTCTCGTTACCGCCGTCGCAGTCCGCGAACGGCACGCGAGAGTTCGTTTGTTGGCGACAGTTCGGTCTAAGTCTCGAACCGGTGCGGCGCCGCTTCATTTCGATCGTCGCGGTATGACGCTCGCGGAATTGCTCATCGGCATGGTCATCATGGGATTGATGACGGTAGTTTTGGCGGGAATGTCGAACGCAGTGAATTCGGCCTGGAATTACACCAAAGGGGTCGAAGTGACTGAGCAGTCTGCTGCGGCCGCATTTGATCGCATCAAATATATGTTGGCTCAAGTTGGCACCTACCGATTGACTGGCCAGCCGACTCGTTTGGGAGTAGCTGTCGTCAGTCGCACTGTCGGCTCAACGACGATTCCCGATGTCTTGGTGCTTTGGACGGGAGGCCGCAACGGTGGGATGGCCGTGTCGGGAACTCAAGCTCGATTGCCTGTCGCTAGCGAATTGTTGGTTTACACGTGGGATAGCAGTCAGCCGAGCCAGTTGTTGGAGATCGCGTTTCCTAGCAGTAGCGGGGATATTGATTTCGCAGCGACCGACTTCTCGACAACGATCACCAGTTTGTTGGCAGTGACCACCGCCGATCGAATTCCGCTCTGCGATCATCTGCGAGTCTCATCGCTCAGTAATGTGGCCATGACAACAGCGTCATCAGGATCGTCGACAAGCACCGCAATGTACGGCTCGATGAGCGGCTCAAGTATGTATGGGCCAAGTGTTACGACCTCTTCGACGACGAGTTCAACGACATCGGCCGTGTCAGCTAATTCAACAGCAACTCAGATGGTAGGCTGTGCTCGCTTTGACATTGTTTGGGCTCCAACGGACTCGGAATTGGCCAGCGCAACGGCAGGCTCGACACAGTGGTATCAACTGGCATGGCCTCAGGGAGCGGTTGGTAGTCGATCTGGAGTGCGACAAGTCACACTGAACTTTGAATTGCAAATCGAACCCGGCGGCGTTGTTGCCGGAGCCGGTTCAGTCAACGCAATTCCGTTCTTTGATTCGGGGAGCGTACGGTATGTCTACGAACCGTAGGCGTGGATTCACGCTCGTCGAAATGCTGATAGTCGTCACGGTCTTGGGGATCTTGGCTTCTGTCATCCTGCCGAGCATGAATTCGACGAGCAGCCTCATTGGTCTCGAAGCGGCAGCAAGAACATTGGCGGCCGATTTGCGAATCGCGCGTCAATCTGCGGTTCAATACAACTCGTCTTACAATGTGAGAATCGACCTCACGGCGAATTCATATCAGATCACATTCGCAGGAACAGGAAGTGTTCCGACGCTGACCAACTTGTTGAACTCATCATCGTCGACAGGGAACTCCATCGACTTCGATCAATGGAGCTCCAGTCGATTGAAACAACAACGAGTGGCTCTTGCCGGGGCGGCTTTGAAGACGTCAAAGACATCGGTCACTGATGTGACTTTTGGACCCGCTGGTGGCACAGGACCAAGCCGGACTGAAGATACGGTGCTCTGGCTTTCTCAAGGTTCTGGCAACGAACGACTGAGTGTTTTGGTAACGGTGTCCTGGTTGACCGGCAATGTGACTGTCGGCGATGTCACGACATTTCCGACGACATTGATTCGGCCTACGTTTTGAGGAACCGTCATGCGTAGCACGAAACCAACAACTCGAATTCATCGCAGACGCGGCGTTTCGCTGCCGATTGTGCTTATCTCGATCAGTCTCAGTTTGATGCTGACCTATGCCACGTTGAACTCGCAGACTCGCAACATCCAGATCCGTCAGAACGTCAATCGGCAGGAGCTAGCTCATCAAGCGGCTGAATCAGGTGTTGCCGTCGCGTTAAATCAATTGCAATCAGCAAGCTGGGCCGGTGTTTCAACCGCGATTACTGGGACGCTCTCAAGCGATGCCTTCGGGACGGCAACGTACTCCGTGCAGTTTCTCACGATTGACGGCCAGACATCGCCAACTGCTTACGCGGCCGGTGGAGGTCAAACGAGTATTGGATCAAGCACAACCGTGTTCGATACATCTGCGAATGGTCTGTCTTCTGCGAGTGCGGCCAGCGCGACAGCGGCAACGAAGAACGCATTGCAGTTGTTGATTAGGTCGACCGGGAAATGGCAGTCGGCAGCAATTACGAGCGAATTTGTGACCGGTGTCATTGAGGTTGGGGCAGAATTACAGCCACGTGTCCCCGGCCGAACAATCTCGCATGGCGATACCGCGAGTGCTTCCGACGTGAAGCCGAATGCAGCAAGTTACGACACGGTTCAAAGTTTTGCTCTGTTCGCTACCGCTGGCGACTCGACAAATCGGTCACTGACTTTAGATCCTGGTCATCGGGTTGATGGTCCCTGTTGGCTTTCGCGAGGGGTTCGAATTTTTCGTGGACCGCAGTGGGGTTCCACTACCCGCAATGAGTTTTTTCAATCAACAGGTTCGCTGTATTCCACGTCAAGCAACGGGCAGATGTTGTTACCACATCCGCATCCTTTTGGGGGGGGCATCACAATGAGTGCCGCTTTCACATCGACGGAATCGGCCGATTTGACAAAGCTCAATGTGCCGCGCCAACAAGCCGCGAGTATCCCGACTGCTCCCACCGTGTCGTTTTCAAATTGGCAGCGCTACCAACTTTTCCAAGGTGGCTTCACTTACGACGCAGTAACGCTCACGTCGGGTTCATTGGACAATGTGGTCTTGCGACCGACTCCGCGTAATCCTTTGGGGATTTTCTATCGCTCCGGTGATCTCACAATCGATGACAACGTCGTCATTCAAGGGACATTGGTTTGCACTCAAAAAGTGCAGTTCACAGGAAATAACAACGTTATCGCGAGTTTCAATTGGCGAGACGATTCTGGTGCGGTCCTCTTCTCCGAAGCGAACCTTTACCCCCGCGTTCCTGCAATCCTTTGCCAGAACATCGACTTTAATCGCGACGTTCGAGTCAACGTAGACGGTGCCGTTATGGTGACGGGCACGGTGACCGGTGGAGATGGTAGCTACGAGCGTGTCACTGCGAATGACGTGAACGTCGCTGGCGCGCAGGCCACGACAATTCCGATGCGGCAGCCATATAGCCAAGTTCAATTGCCTTCAAATTCTGACTTGTCGAACGTTTTGAGTAATGGTCAACACGCGATTTGGTTGGCTGATGGAATCACTGGAAACTGGTACGCAATCGTCAATGTCGATACTGCCAATAAGCGTTTGACGGTTCTTGGCGAAGCCAGTCGGACAGGTCCGGTTAACTATCGAATCAGTCGACAGCGTTTGAGGCATATCGATTTGCGAGGTCCGTTGATGACGGGGCGACTCACACTCACAGGGGCGTCGCCGTGGGTTCTCGGTAGCAGTTTTTGGAGCTATCGGTATTCGATTTGGCAATTCCTTACTGACACGCAACGGACGAACAATCTTCCGGTAACACCGTTCGTTTCTTGGGTTGGAGCAGCGTCTTCATATCCAGGTTGGGGCAATCCTTATGAAACTGAAGGGCTACCATTAGAGCCAACGTTTCATCTTCGTCCGCTGCAAGGCGTGACCTATCGAGAAAGCCTACCGGTTTTCAGAAACTACACGGCACCGACCAGCACAGGGACGTCGACAACATCAACCGTCGATCCATCCGGTTATCGTTGGCGTGTCCTATTTTGGCGAAATCCGTGATGAAAACTCTCGATGCCTAGTTCTTGTCATCGTGCTGGTGTCGCCGCTGCTGCCGTCGCATTGGTCAAACTTTTCAGATGTGCGAATAGGTCGGCGAAATCCGTTGGTTGGAAGTCTTTGAGCAAACCAACAGGCATCAACGATTGCGGCAACGTACGACGAAGTTCAATGTCGCTCGTTTCGATACGCACAGTTTGGTTGGTGGAGTTTCTCAGCAAGAATCCTTCGGCGGATTCATACACGATCAGGCCGGTGTGAACTTTGCCTCGTTTTGTTTCGACCTGAGTCGTTTGAAAGCGAGGAGAGACATCGCGATTCGGTAATGCGATTGCGATGAACAAGTCCTCGCGGGAGAAGCGGCTTGTGACACCAGCCAAGTCAGGGCCCAGTCCTTTGCGGCCGCCGTGGCATTGGGTACACGCACGCTTCTCAAAAAGTTGTTTCCCGCGTGTTAAGTCACCAGCCGTCCAATTGACGTTGCCGAGTTGCTCTTTGAGCCAAGCCAACGTTTCCGCGTCGCTTCCGAGCTGTCGAGTGGCTTCACCCGGAAATCGTTTGGCGAGGTAATCAGTCCATCGCTGGAGGGCTTCATTCTGTGGGCGGTGGCCGGCAGTGCCGAAGACAAAGCCGAGATCGCGGTCATGGTTGCGATACAACAACTTCGCGATCTTGTCACGAATTGGATATTCCTTCGCATCGACTCCGAGTCGACGCATCGCACGCAACAACGCAAACTGTTCGGCAGGCTTCGATCCTTTTTCCAGCTTGGTCAGCGCGTCAACACACGCAGTGAGTACTTCCATGCGCGACTCGTCCAAACCCTCAACGTACTTCTCGCGATCACGTTCTTCGGGCATTGCCGATAACACGACGAGCACTGCACCGCGAACTTTGAATTGTTCAAATTGTTGGCGAATGAGTTCGCGATGTTCCGGCTTTTTCGACTCGCCAATCACAAACAAAACTTCGTTCGTCCACGGGTAGTCGGGCTCTGCTTTGATTGCTTTCACATACGAATCGATGACGCGAGGAACGAGATCAGCGGGCAACTGCGACAGGAATAAGACGTGTCCGGGACGTCCAAACTCCGGTTGCGCGACGACCATATCAGACAGGTCCGGATCGATACGGGCGAGTTCTTTGTAAAGCTCACCAACTCGGTCATCCCAATTCAAATCCAGGTTTAGCTTGCGAGCAGTAATCTTTGGCTCGAGACGAACCAAACCGCGTGCAATGGCTTCGGCTTGCGGTCGATTGCGAGTGATTGGAATGCGTGCGGCGACGAGCAAGTAATGAATGTCTTCAACTGGATCGCTTTCGTCGGTGATCTTCGCCAAGACTTTGTCGAGCAGCTTTGAGTTCGCCGGCGCAAGCATCGCGAGTGCTCGTGCCAATTCGCGATCTACGTTTGCGTCACCAGTTGGAAACGATTCACAAAGTCGTATACGTAGCGGATCGAGCTCGCGTTCAAATGCGGACAAGTCAGCGCGACCCACATACGCTTCCAATGCGGGGACGACTCCCGCTGGCGGGACGACATCGCCCAACGCCAATTGCACGAGCCGCGCGGCGTCGTACTTCACTGATGCTGATTGCTTCCCTTCTAAAACCATCACGCCGATTTTTAAGGCGTATGTCGTGGATGCCGTTGATCGAGGCAAATAGCCAATCGAGTTTGCGATCGCTGCTGGCCAACCGAGCTTCGTGATGAGTTGAGATAATTTTTGAAAGTCTTCCTTGTCTAACTTCACGACCAATCGCGCCGCAGACATTCGGTTAAACCGATCATCGCTGGCGAGTTGCTGCGAAAGCCCGGTCACCAAGCAAGACCAATCGGTGACTTTCTCCGCCTGCAACAATGCTTCAAGAGCCGCTCGCCCGACGAATGGATCGCTGTTTTCCAAATAAGTTTGAACGGTTTTGGCGTTCAAGGGATTCGACCGAGTTCGGCCAAGCGACCAGATCGCACGAGCTCGGACTTCAGCAGGTGTCGCTGTTGCCATTGCGGCTGTTTCATCTTCATCCAGCCCGCCGAACAACTCGGTGATGATTTCGATGGCTCGCAGACGCACTGTCGGAAGCAAGGCGTTGTTGTTCGCAGCCTCCCAAAATGGACCGCGTCCGAGTTTCTTGGCCAACGGCTGCCACTTGGCACGCGACCAACTGCAAAGCGGTTGAGGAGCAGTCAAACAGGCCGTGAGTTGCTCCGTTGCGGAGGCATCGTCGTCCAAATCGGCATTGGATCGCTTTTCGTTACGGCCTGACGGGTAAGTGATTCGCCAGACACCACCACGAGTTCCACGACCGCCGACACTCACAAACAAACTACCGTCGATACCAACCTCGGCATCCGTCGGAGCGAAACCATGATCGTCTGCCGCAGATAAGAATAATTGCGGCTCCGCTTTCCAAGCCGAACCTTTACGTGCCAACGGCAATGCCAGCACTCGGCCAAAAGTCCAATCGAGCACGAACAGGCATTCGCGGTACTTTTCCGGGAACTGACGGTGCTGATAACAAACAACTCCAGTTGGCGACCCGCGACCTGCTGCACTGACAACCGGTGGCATGTCCAAGAAGTCATCTGGCCGTTTCCAACTTCGCGTCACCCAGCCCGCGTTTGACCCTGGCAATAATTGAAAGACGCGAGTTGGTCGATACCAAGGCAGTGACACATCCCGTTCATCGTCACTATCAAAAGTGAAGAGGTCTCCCGTTCTGTTGAATGCGAAGTCATACGCATTTCGCAATCCGTCAGAGACGACTTCCCCGCCGCCGCTGATGTCGGGTTTGAGTCGATAGATCACGCCTGCTTGTGGCTGTTTGATTGGGGAACTTGGAAGCGTGACATATTTCGCATCAACTCCCGTGTCATTGCCTGCGATCAAATACCACCAGCCATCCGGGCCGCGTTGAATCGAGTGCGCATGGTGTTCGCCGCCCGTTCGGATCTTTAACAGCACATCAGGAGGACCGTCCGCTTTGTCGTCGCCATCGCGGTCGCGATAGCGAAGTAATCCTTCGCCAGCAACAACGAGCAGGTCTGTTCCGTGCCAAAACATGCCCTGCACTCCAGTCGCAGCGGGTTCCACGAACATGGTCGCCGAGTCAGCGACACCATCTGCATCGGTATCGGTCAGAATCTTGATGTAGCTCAGTCCCGCGACAGTGACCCGGCCTTTAGAGTCGATCGTCATGCAGTGAATGTCATGAGCAAGGTCGTCGTCCGCGAACAGCGTGACCACGAAACCGTCGGGGGCTTTTATTGCCGAATTATCCGCAGCGCTGGATAGCCCAACGACAAGGGACACGACCACAAAGACAGACATCCGAGTCCGTATCGAAGTGAAATCCATTTCTCGTTTTCGTCATTATCTCGGAGGGCTCGCGGTCTGAACGACAGCCATTTCGCGCTGGTTCAAGTGGCGGTTGCCGCTATTGGGGACTATGGAAATTGGTTTGCTCGACGGATCAAGTACCGAGAAGAACTCCACCAAACGTCGGTCGTACTCTTCTGCAGCAACCAATCTTGCGAGATTGTGCTTCGCACCAGGGACGATCCAAAGCGCTTCTGGTTTTCCCGCAAGGCGGCAGATTTCTCTTGGTACTTCAGGGACGACATAGGTATCGCGCTTGCCTGCGATCATCAGCAAGGAACGGTTCTTCAAGTTGGGCAGAACGTTCTTCAGGTTGGCGTATTTGCACCGTCGTCGGATCTGACTTAATGCTCGAGCGATCGCAAGAGTGAACCTGACATGCCACCAAGGAATCAGTTCAACGAGTCGCTCGCCGACGATTAACGAAATCCAACGCTTTGCATGGGCAAGGAGCATCAATTGAGTATCAAACGCCCCTTCCGTTGCGACGCACTTTACTTCAGGTCGAACGCTGGCAACGTAAAGTGCTGTGCTACCACCGCGACTGATGCCAAACAATCCAAGAGGTAAATCTTTGAGACTAGGTTGCCGCTGGATGTAATTCAGCACGGTCTGCAAGTCGGTCACTTCGTAATCCGTCATCCAATGCAGTGGAACATAGCCCGGTTGTTTGTCGCTCTCACCAAGGTTGCGGAAGTCGAACGAGAGAACGTCGAATCCTGCCTTCCAGAGTGCCCCCGAATACAACATTGCAGACCAATGATTGCTCCCAAACTCGTGGCAGAAAACGATGAGTCCGCGCTTATGCTCGCCTGGCTGACGGTAGATACTGCCGCGCAATGTCAGACCGTCTGGTGTGACTGCCTCAAACCGCTCGGCATCTGGATCGGGAGGGAGTAACTGCACACGAAATGGAGGAGAGTTTTCGATAAGTGCGAGCACAACACGAACAGCACGGACCTGAATCAGCACTTCTGCCAATAGCAAGCCAGCGAGTAATCCAAGCAGTGCCCAAACCACGGCATTTTCCTTCAGCTCACGAGAGTTCTGAACTCAACGATGCTTCCTGAACCTGGT
>CAIJTL010001489.1 GCA_903823545.1 uncultured Planctomycetaceae bacterium | reverse complement strand
TGCTATCTGCTGAATGGCAGTTGCAAATTCGCGAAGTTGATCGCGATGAGTTCCGAAACTCATCTCATAGCTCTTGGCTCCAGAGGTCACAGTGAGCCGTGTCACTATGTCAGTCTCATACTGATTACGGACTTCGTGCTGCTCAAGTTGAAACACGAGACCGACCGGAAGGTTGTCTCTGCTTGGCACCCAACAATGAAGCTCAAGTGGCTCGCTTTGACTGATCAATTCAAACATTGAAATCATCCTCACGGCACGACCAAGAACTCCGGCGAATTGATCAGAGACCAGATAACGTCTTCCGCTCGTTCGCGCCAATCGGCGTTGAGGCGTGACGTCGTTGGGTCGCCGTGGGCGAGTTCTTCGGCGAGGCGTTGTTTGCGTTGAGTTGCTTCCGGCTTCAGATGGTTCGACCACGAGACTCCCGTTGAACGGGGTGGACCTGGACGACGAATGGGGGGATTGCCGGCGACGATTCGTTTCTCGAAGCCGTCGCGCAACAGCGGTTCAAAGAGTGCGAGTTCGGACTTCGTCGCGGGGCGTGTGAGGATGCGTTGAGTCACGGCGTTGACGAACTCTTCCGGTGACTTCGCCTGCAACGCGAGTTCCGTGAAGGCGCTGTCATCGGAGAGTTGCGAGACTCTTTTGGCAACAACGCCGTTTGCCAACGTTGCGGGTTGAAGAACTGTGGTCTCGCCCGAACGATTCGTGAGCGGATCGGGGCGAGACGCTCGCCAACCGAAGGCTTCGAGCAGATCAACAATCGTCTGCGCGGCCGGAAGTGAGAGCGACGGGCGATCGCGTTCGTTCGACATTGACGTGAATTGCCACGCTCGTCGCGCGTGGCCGAGGCTGATCGAAACGTCCTGTTTGCGAGCGCCGTCGACATCAATGTTGAGTTCTTCAACGTTGAGCGGCTTACCAGCAGCGACGAACAGCGAGTCGATGAGCTGCTCAGCAGTGAGGCGACGCGGAAGTAGACCGTTCCCTTTGTGATCGGAATGCGAGTCACGGAGTGACTCGCCCACAGAGGTCTGATACGCCCGCGAATTCAGAATCAACCTGGTGACGTGTTTCAGGTCGTAATCGTGCGTGACCAATTCCCGTTCGAGCCATTCGAGCAACTCTGGGTTTGTCGGCTTCGCGTGTTCCCAATCATCGACCGGCTCGACGATTCCAACTCCCATCAATCGTGACCAGACGCGATTCACCAGCACTTGAGCGAACCGACGATTCGTCGGCGATGTAATGAACGCTGCGAGCCGTTCGCGAGAGTCCTTCGGGTTTTGCATCAGTTCGTCTGGAACACTTTCGACAAGCTTTGCGAACGGCCAAGAAGCGGGGACCGGCTCACCCGGCTTGAGCGTTACCTTCACCAGCGGTTCGCGTCCCTGAGCGATCAGCACCGCCGTGTTGACCGTGCTCGTGTTCGGAACTTTTTCCGGTTCACGCTTCAACAACGCAGCGATGCTGAAGAGATCGCGTTGCAGAAAATCGTGATAAGGCGCATCGTGGCATCGAGCGCATTTCATTTCCAAACCCAAGAACGCTTGCCCCACGATGTGAGCTTTCGCAGCCATCGGCACATCGTTCTGGCTCGCCATCGAGAAGCCCGCCGGTCCACCGAATCTCATGCTCCCATCCATCAGAATCAATTCTGTGGCGAACTGATCCATCGGCTTATTGTCGAGAAACGACTCGTAAATCCACCAACGAAACGGCCCGGTGTTGTTCAATGTCGGATTGAGAATGTTGGGGTTCTCGGCGAGCACATCTTGCCAATAACCGACCCAGTGATCGGCCCACCCAGGCTCGGCCAACAACTTGTCGATCATCACCGAACGGCGTGTTGCTTCTGGCTGAGCAAAATAAAACGCAATGTGCTCCGCCGTCGGAATCGTCCCGATCGTGTCGAGGCAAACTCGACGCAGGAAGCTCCAATCATCCGTTCGTAGTCCCGCTTTGAGGCGTTCATCTCCGACGAATTGATCCACGGGCTTCGCTGGTGATGAAGCGACCGACTTCCGCGCAAACTCATGCCGACGATCCCAAAATGCGGACCAATCACGACTCGCATCGCGTCGACGCTGTTGATTCACGACGACAAACTCACTTCGACGCAACGCCGCGAAGTCCTGCCACGCTTCGTCCGTCAGTGGAAATGGT